>NZ_PIZC01000021.1:49263-98048 GCF_019325145.1 Actinomyces sp. 594 | reverse complement strand
ACGGCCGGCGCCGGCCGGGCCTCGGGACGACGGTCCCGAGGCCCGGCTGGCACACATCCTGCGCGTGCTGGTCGCCGCCCAGGGTCCAGTGAGCGTATTTGACCTGGCGGAACAGCTGCACGTATCCGAGTCCACGATCGAGGCCGACCTGGGCAAGGCCCGGCCGCTGGTGGCCCAGTTCGGCCTACGTCTGGCCCGCGACCACGAGCGGCTGTCGCTTCAGGGAGAGGAGCCCGCGCAGCGCCGCCTCATGCGGCGCATCCTCACTGGGGCCGCCGTGCGCCGGCCCCAGTTCATCGACGTCGAAGAAGTCGCTCACCGTCTCCAGGAGCCGGAACTGCTCGGCTTCAAGAAGCAGCTGCGTGAGGTACTGGATGACTTTCAGCTTTCCATCAACGAGTGGACGGCCGACGAACTGGTCGCCCACATCGCCATCATGGTGGACCGGGTGCGACATGGGCGCTCCGTGGACGCTTCCCGCCTGACGCCCGATGACGCACTCGCCCCGGTGTCCCGTGCGGTGAGCGAACTGGTGGCGAGAGTCTTCGGGGTGCAGGTGCCGGAGCGGGAGGTCGCCTACCTGGCGCTCCTGCTGCTGACCAAGGCCGCCCCCGCCTATCCGGAGGAGACGTCCAGCCCGGAGGTCAGGGCCTTCCTCGACGAGCACTACCTGGCCATGGTCACCCGGATCGTTGCGAAGCTCAACAACAACTACCTGGTGGACTTGTCCGACGAGCGTTTCATCGCTTTTCTCGCCATGCATGTGCGCAGCCTGGTGCAGCGGGCCGCGCAGCATGGCTCGGCGCGGATTCCCGTGGGGCAGTCTGTGAAGAACACTCACCCGCTGGTACATGAGCTGGCCGTGTTCATCGCCCGGCATATTCAGCTGGAGACCGGTATAGAGGTCAGTGAGGACGAGATCGGCTTCATCGCCTTCCACGTGGGCGGGCGCCTGCTGTCCATGCATGCGCAGGACGACGAGGTTGCCGTCGCCGTCGTCGTCCCCCGCTACTACGATGTCCACGTCTCCCTGGCACACGCCGTGGAGGCCGCGGTGGCGGGAACCGGGCGCGTGGACCGGGTGATCACGGATGTCGAGGACGTCGGGCCCGACCTGTCTGCCGACCTGATTGTCACGACGGTGCCGCTGCCCCGTGCGCCCGATGTGCCGGTGATCCGGACGGGGCTGCTGCTCACGGACGCAGACCTGGAGCGGATTCGGGAGATGACGGCGAACATTGCTGCCGGCCACAAGCGCTTCAAGGCCGCCGCGTGGCTGACCACGGTGATGGAGCCGGAGTTGTTCACCCGGATCCCGGGCGGGCAGGATCGCGATACGGCCCTGGAAACCGCGGCGAGTCTGCTCGCCCGTGCCGGTGCTGTTGGCCCGGAGTTTCTCGATCAGGTCAAGGAGCGGGAGCGGTTATCGACCACGGCCTTCGCCTCCGGTGCCGCGATCCCGCACACGATCGAGATGACCGCCGCGCGCACCGCGATTGCCGTGTGCCTGGCCGACCGTCCCGTCGACTGGGGCGGCACGCCGGTCAAGCTCATCGCCATGCTGTGCCTGTCCGCTGACAGCCGGGACGCCTTCGGGGATGTGTTCGACGCCGTGATCAAGGCGCTGGTGGATCCCGCCAAGGTCGCCCGCCTGGCCGCGGCCGACTCCTACGACGCCTTCGTGGCCACCATGCTGGACATGCTCTGAGCCGGGCGGGGTGTTTGCCGTGGTCTGTTGTGTCGCGGGACAACCAGGCACGTCCCTGTCACTAGATGCACCACATTCGCGTGCCCGGATGCTCATCCTCCCTGCCAAAGCCGCGGATTCATGCGGCTGTGCTGTCGCGTCCCGAACCCGACCGAGTGGAAAGTGGTGCAATACGTGACAGCTGCGAGCGTCCTCGGGCATTCGCGCGCGTCTAGCGCCAGGAAATCACGCGCAACGAGGATGATGTCGGCGTCTCCACCCCATATCGACCGACCTCGGTGAGGGGAGGGGCGGGGATGAACGGGGATGGGGGACAATAGGCGGCCTGATGAGTGACAACGAGCGACCAACCCGGCGCGCGGACCGCCCTGAAGCCGGCAGCAACAACGGCGATGGCAGGAGAGGGCGGCGTTCACGAGGGGCCCGCCGCGGGCGCGGCCGGCGCCAGTGGCGGGGCTTCACCCCCGAGCAGCTCGAGTCCCGCCGCGCCGCCGTCCCGGTGATCACCTACCCGGAGGAACTGCCCGTAAGCGCCCGCCGCGAGGAGATCGCCGCCGCCATTCGCGATAACCAGGTAGTGATCGTGGCCGGCGAGACCGGCTCCGGCAAGACCACCCAGCTGCCCAAGATCTGCCTCGAGCTCGGCCGCGGCATCACCGGCATGATCGGTCATACCCAGCCGCGCCGCATCGCCGCCCGCTCGGTGGCCGAACGCATCGCCTACGAGCTGTCCACCCCCATCGGCCCGGACGGCGTGGTCGGCTACCAGGTGCGCTTCACCGAGGAGACCGGCCCGGGCACACTGGTCAAGCTCATGACCGACGGCATCCTGCTGGCGGAGATCCAGTCCGACCCGCTGCTGCGCCGCTACGACACGATCATCGTGGATGAGGCGCACGAGCGCAGCCTCAACATCGACTTCATCCTCGGCTACCTGGCCCGGCTCCTCCCCCAGCGCCCGGACCTGAAGGTCATCATCACCTCCGCCACCATCGACTCCGAGCGCTTCGCCGCCCACTTCGGCCAGGCCGCGCCCGCCGCACAAGACCCTCCGCCCGCCGCGCAGGAGGCCCCACCCGCCGGAGGCGGCCGCACCGACGCCGCCACCCGCACCAGCACTTCCAGCCGCCCGGCGGGGCCCTCCCGATCACCGGCGCCGGTGATCGAGGTGTCCGGGCGCACCTACCCGGTGGAGATCCGCTACCGACCGCTCGTGCCGGACCCCGCGGACCCCGATGCTGCCGCCACCATCTCCGGCGCCCAGGACTCCTCCCCCGCCGCCCGGGGACGTCAGGGCACCGGGGCTACGCCCCCCGCGCCAGAGACCGAGCGCGACCAGGTCACCGGCATCCTCGACGCCGTCGACGAGCTCATGGCGGCCGGCAGCGGCGACATCCTGGTCTTCCTGGCCGGTGAGCGGGACATTCGCGACACCGAGTCGGCCCTCATTGACCATCTGGGGCCGCGCTACACGCCGCACGGGCGCACCGCCACGCCCGGCGCGGTCGAGGTGGTGCCGCTGTTCTCCCGCCTGTCCGCCGCCGAGCAGCACCGCGTGTTCGAGGCGCACGCCTGCCGCCGCATCGTGCTGGCCACCAACGTGGCCGAGACCTCCCTGACCGTGCCAGGCATCCGCTACGTCATCGACCCCGGGCTGGCGCGCATATCCCGCTACTCCAACCGCACCAAGGTGCAGCGCCTGCCGATCGAGCCGATCAGTCGGGCCAGCGCCAACCAGCGCTCCGGGCGGTGCGGACGCGTCGCCGACGGCATCGCCATCCGCCTGTACTCCCAGACCGACTTCGAATCGCGCCCGGAGTACACCGAACCGGAGATCCTGCGCACCTCCCTGGCCTCGGTGATTCTGCAAATGGCCGCGCTCGGTCTGGGGGACGTGCAGGACTTTCCCTTCCTGGACGCCCCCGACTCCCGCGCCGTACGCGACGGCCTCCAGCTGCTGGGCGAGATCGGCGCCATCGAGACGGCCGGCGCCGGAACCGGACGGCGACGGCGGAGCGGCCGGGGCGGCAGCGTCGGCGGGCCACGTCTGACCGAAGTGGGCCGGCGCCTGGCCCGCCTGCCCATCGACCCGCGGCTGGGGCGCATGCTGCTTCAGGCCGGTGAGCTCGGCTGCGTCAGCGAGGTCATGGTGATCGTGGCTGCGCTGTCCATGCAGGACGTGCGCGAGCGCCCGGCCGACCACCAGGAGGCGGCCGACGCCCTGCACCGGCGCTTCGCCGAGCCGACCAGTGACTTCCTGACCTATCTGAACCTGTGGCGCTACCTGCGCACCCAGCAGCGCGACCTGTCCGGCTCCGCCTTCCGGCGCATGTGCCGGGCCGAGTTCCTCCACTACCTGCGGGTGCGCGAGTGGCAGGACGTGTACAACCAGCTGCGGCAGCTCGCCCGCCCGCTGGGGCTCGCCGCCGCCCCCGTGGACCTGCCCACCGCGAGCGCCGTGCGCGCGGCCGCCGCCGGCCTGGAGCCGGGCACGCAGGCGGCAACCATCGCCCACGGGGACGTGGCGGCCGCCGTCGTCGCCCTGGGGCGCAGTGCGGACACGCCCAGCGCCGACGCCATCCACCGCTCCCTGCTGGTGGGACTGCTTTCCAACGTGGGTACCTGGGATGAGCGCCGCCGCGAGTATGCGGGCGCGCGCGGCAGCCACTTCGTGATCTGGCCGGGCTCGGGGCTGCGGCGCAAGAGCTACGACTGGGTGATGACGGCGGAGCTGGTGGAGACCTCCCGCTTGTTCGCGCGCACCGTCGCCAAGGTGGACGCCCGCTGGATCGAGGAGGCGGCCGGGGCGGCTGGGCTGCTGCACCGCGTGTACGGGGAGCCGTACTGGTCCACGCGCCGCGGCGCCGCGATGGTGCACGAGAAGCTGCTGCTGTACGGGATGACGCTGGTGGCCGACCGCCCTGCCACGCTCGCCTCGGTGGGTACGGCCGATGCGCGCGAGTTGGCGCGGGAGATGTTCATCCGCTCCGGGCTGGTGGAGGGCGGCTGGCACGCCCGGCACGGGTTCGTGGAGCGTAACCGGGCGCTGCTGGAGGAGCTGGCCGACGTCGAGCAGCGACGCCGGGAGCACGGGCTGCTGGCCGGCGACGAGGCCCTGTTCGACTTCTACGACGACCGCCTACCCGACGACGTCTACGGCGCGAACGACTTCGACGCCTGGTGGAAGCGGGAGCGCCACAACCGTCCCGACCTGTTCGACTTCACCCGCGAGCTGCTGCTGCCCGGCGGGGACGACACCACCGGCTACCCCGACACCTGGGTGCAGGGGGATCTCACCCTCGGCCTGGAGTACGTGTTCGATCCGGGTGCCCCAAATGACGGGGTGAGCGTGCTGGTTCCGGTGGAGGTGCTGGGGCGCCTGGAGCCGTCGGGCTTTGACTGGCTGGTTCCCGGGCTGCGGCCCGAGCTGGTGGTGGACACCATCCGCGCCCTGCCCAAGCGGGTGCGTCGTGCGCTGGTGCCCGCGCCCGACGTCGGGGCGCAGGTGTGGGAGGCGATCCGCCGGGAGGTGACTGGTGCGGCCGGGGGCGCGGGGGCGCCGTCGGCGCCGCAGGTACCCTTCCGCGAGGCCTTCGCGGATGCGGTGCTGCGGTTGCGGCAAGTGGAGATCACCGAGGCCGACTGGGAGGAGGCCGCCGAGCGGCTGCCCGACCACCTGCGCATGGCCTTCGTGGCGGTGGACGGCGCTGGCCGGGAGCTGGATCGGGACAAGGACCTGGTGTTGTTGCAGCGCCGTCAGGCGGGCCGCACCGAGGCGGCTGTGCGCGACGCCGTACACGGGGCGATCGCGCAGGCCATGGCTGATGCGCAGCGGACGCAGGGGCGACGCCGAGGCGGGCGTGGCAAGCGGCGCGGCGCGGGCACGGTCGCGCCGGGAAGCGCCCGGGGCGGCGTCGGCGGTCACGCCACGGGAGCGTCGAGCGGTGGTGCGAAGGGGATGCGCGGCGTCGGGCCGGGCCTGGCCGAGCGCGCGGGGCTGACGGACTGGCCCAAGGGCGTCACCGGCCTGGAGGGCCCGGATCGCTCCACCATTCCGGCCACAATTGAGACCCCGGGCACGGCAGGGCTGGTGGTGCGCGGCTACCCGGCCCTGGTGGCGACCGGGGTGCGCCGCGCGGATCTGCGGATCCTGCCCGACGCCGTCGCCCAGGAGCGCGCGCACGGCGCGGGGGTGACGGCGCTGGCGCTGGCCCGCACCGCCCTGCCCACGGCCCGCATCACCTCCCGGTGGAACCCCACGGAGACGCTGACGCTCGCGGCAAGCCCCTACCGGAGCACCGAGGCGCTGGTGGAGGACATGCAGCTGGCAGCCGCCCGGGTGGTTGCCGGTCGGTGGGCTGCCGCGCGGCGCACCTCCCTGGCGGGCGTGCGGGAGCAGGTCGTGTTTGAGGAGCTGGTGGCCGTCTTGCGGCAGGAGCTGGAGGATGAGGTCTACCGCGTAGCGCAGATCGCCGCCAAGACACTGGCCGCCCAGCGGGAGGTGGAGCGGGAGGTGTCGGCCCACACCTCGCTAGCGCTGCTGAATACGCTGCAGCAGGTGCGCGAGCATGCGGCGGCGCTGGTGAAGGACGGTTTCATCGCCGCCACCCCGCCGGAGCAGCTCCCGCACCTGCCCCGGTACTTGAAAGCGCTGGCGATGCGGGTGTCCAAGGCGGAGTCCTCCCCCAGCCAGGATGCGGCACTCGCCTACCAGGTAGAGCAGGCCGGGCAGCTCTTGTCCGATGCCCGGGCCCGGGCCGCGGCGCTTCCGGCGGACCCCGAGCGGGAGGCCGCGCTGGTCGAGGCGCGCTGGCTGATCGAGGAGTTGCGCGTGAGCCTGTTCGCGCAGACGCTCGGCACCGCCCGCAAGGTCAGCGTGCAGCGCATCAGCAAGCTGCTGGCGAAGGTATGAGCGGTATTCGGGGCAACCGTCACCGGAGGACCGGCCCAAACACGGGGCTTATTCGATACGCTGTCTGAGTTCGCGCGCCATACGGACAACACAATCGACCTCTGCCATGGCAGCTTCAAGCTCGCGGCCTGCGCGAGCCATCAGTAACATCGCGCCGTCGGCCTCATCTTCACCAGAGAGAGCGATAAGGGCGCGCTCAGAGGCGTCCAACACACCAAATACACTAAAAAGCCCTCGAGCGATGCCCTGCGAATCACCCGCGCTCGCCTCAATCGCACGGAGGCTGTCGCCAACAGCTGCAAAATCAGTGCCCACCGAGGCCGTCACCCGGATCATCATCGGCCTCAGCGTCAGGCACCCACCTCAACACGCTAATCTGAGAAGCACCACTTGCCGCGTCTCCGCAGAACGTTGAACAATTATGTATCTGAGCCGCTGCACGAGATGCTGCGGCATACATGTCTTCGCCACCAGGCGTGCCACCAACCGCCGCCTGAATACTAACACAAAGGTCAGCGCACTGACGGCCGAGCACAGCGAGCATGTCGTGCGCAGTCAACAAGCGATCGCAGGCCTCTTCGCGAAGCCGTTCTCGCACAGGATCGACTTCCCATCCCATGACAGCTCACTTCGTCACATCAGCGATGAACAGCTCGCTAACGGAGATGAGCCCCTGTAGCCTCGCCGCACCATCCCTGACCGCCCGTTGAGCCGAGTCGATCTCGGCGACCGCTTGCTCACCCGTCTTCGAGCCTCGAACTACCGTCATCAGTGATCGAGAATGCTTTCCGAGCGCGTCAGCACAAAGCACCGAACGCGTTACTACATCCTGGGCATCAGTGCTGACGCGATAGACTGCATCGACCACATCCTGAATCGACTGCACGAATAATACCTCCTCATAGCTGCTCAATACGGAAGAGCGCATCCTTAGCACGCCGCACCTGTTGCAGAGACTTCTTTAGTGAGTCATCCGCCTGCTGCAGGGCGGTCATCATTCTACGGTCATATCCCGTATTACTTCCGCTCAACGCATCCCGAACCTGACGCATTTGCTCTGAATTACGTCGAAGAAACCCGCTGATTAGAACCTCCTGGTCGTCGAGCTGTCTACGCAGATGGGACACCTGCGCGACGGCCTGTTGCAGCAGTGACATCGTATTCCCTCCTATGCACCATAGCTAGACACCTGGACAAAGTTGCTCAAAGGATGGGACCACTGTATACGGAATGATTGTACGCGGGTACGACATGCCTATAGCATCCCATGCAAGCATTCGATTATCACGAGGAGTCCATTCGAGTAGCGGGTCATCGAACAGACGGCGTGCGGACTGACGATCCAAGCCATATCCGAGTTTGACGTCGAAATGCGCAGCACCACCAAATCCCACCAAGTCCTGAAAGGCACCGAACTTCGACCACCAACAAACGAAATGAATGCCGTTGAGCGGGCCTTCCGCAATGAGCGACTCGAAGGTTGCGGACGACCTCAAACGTTCCATCCCCATTCCGACAACATATACCTCATGCTCCCCTGCACCCCCTGACCGCACAGCACCGATCAATTCCTCTAGATATCCCTCAACGCCGTTACCATCTATTGTGCGGACAACGGCACCACAAGAGCGTAGCCCCTCCACCCAGTCCTCATCATCCCCAGCAGTGTCGCGCATCGAATTCGACAGGTCGAGGATGGCGACCTCCGGCCGTCTGCCTCTACCTGCCGGTAGCACCAGTGAAGTAACGATGGATAGCAGCGGCGCGACAGCATTCGTCGGACCGACTAGCGCAATGTTGCGTCCTAGGCCGCGAGACATGTCGGCTTGAAGGCAAGTACCGTCAACATCGAGCTGTTGACCTATCCAAGCGATGGGGGGAGAGTCCTCGTGTACTGCGTGCTCGGCAAGCGCCCGGTCGTCAACCAGAGAACGAGCATCCTCACCTTGAAACACGTACGGTCCGCCCTGCCCCTGAAACAGAGAGAACCACTCATGTCGCTTCGGAGCCAGTACAGCCTCGTCGGCAAATGCGATTGCGACCTTCTTATTTGCCGCGGGCTCACCGTAATCAAGATTGACGATTGCCTCCCTGCTGCGTAGGTATGACGCAGCGGAGTTGTTCGGGCCCAGAGTAGCGTGCGACTCCGCCAATGAGTTCTTCAGCGCGACTCGCACCGGGACCTGGCCGAACAAGCCTTCGGCAGCGGCACCCATCAGGGAGGCGTTTCCGCCTATAGTTTGCGATGCCAGTATGATGTGTATACCGGCGGCGCGAAACAGCCGTACCGCCTTTTGAAGAAGATCGGCTATCTCATCGGAGACGCGGTCGCGCTCCGCGAACATCATCTGGAACTCATCTACTATGAATAGGACACGCGGCATCGCAGCACCAGGGCGCATACGACGATACTCGCGGATGTTCTGTACCCCAGCGGACTTGAAAGCGCGCATCCGTTCGGCATACACATCGAACAGGTGTCGCAGCACCGACAAACCAAACTCGCGATCTGCCTCCAACCCGATTACCCTGGCGTGAGGAAGGAAATCTCCCTTTGCATCGCCAGCGAATCGCTGGAGAGTGACCCCTTCCTTGAAATCAAGAAGATATAGCTGCAGTTCCTCGGGCGAGTAGCGCCCACATAAGGAGTGCACTATCACCGAGATCAGATTCGATTTACCCTGCCCAACTGCACCGGTAATCAGCGCATTGTGGCGCTGATTCACCTCATCACCGAGAGTTATTGATATGGATGCCAGCCCGTATCGCCCGATTGCAAACGTTATTCCTTCAGCCGAGGAATGCTGCCAGGACTCCCCAGCGGGCTCAATGTCATGGAACGGCACCACTGCAACCGACTGCGTACGCACCTCACGACTGACACGACGCGCCGTTGTTATTAATGAACGAGCGTCCGGTGGTGTGTAATGCCCCAGGTGACGGCCTTCGGCGGTGCGGACAACTGTGCCGCTGACATTGAGGCGTTCAAACATGCCGAGAACATACTCATTTACCCCTAGGTCCATCGAATGGACCAGAAAAGTCACTCCGTTCTGAGGCCCGACCTTCGAGAGGGTTACTAGGTCATTTTGTACGGCCTCGTCCAGCAGTCCGAAGTCAGTTGCGATCACAACAAGCTTGTATCCCTCGATTGGGAACTGAACGTCATCCCGAAAATCGACTAGGGAAGCACAGCGTCCTTGAACCACATTTTGTACACCCTGGATGTGTCCGCGCAGATACTCAATCATCTGCGAGAGCTCTTTAGAGTTGCTCACCACCCTAAGGAGCTTTTCGCCCCCATTATTGATGTCTTGAAACGGTGACGCTATGCCTGACAGCGCGTCATCGTACACAATCACCTCTAGTTGGCCGGCAGTCGTCCCTTGAAGCGCTGCGGCAGTCAAGAACTGGACAAATGCGGTGGATGATGAGTCCGTTAGCGAGTCATCGACCCAAAGATTGGATGCACCAATGAATGGCACGGAGCTGGCACCCAAGTTGACACTCCGACACACGCGAAGCACGAAGCGCCCCTTTCCCGGCAGGCTTCAATTATTTGATTGTGCGCCCAGCCTCTTGTCGGATTTTCTCATACAGCTCGTTGTACCGCCTGACTTTGCTCTCATATTCCTCGATCGCCTGCTTTTGCTGCGAGATCATGTAGAACCAGACGCCAAGGACGCCCAGAATCACGAACGCGACCAATATCGTCGCGGCACTGGGCGCAGCAAACAACACGATCAGAGCCACTACCGCAGCTCCGCACAACTTGACGGGGAACCCCCAGGGCTCTTCAGGCTTCTTCTTCGTCTCATTGTCCAAGCTGATGACTTCCAGGCATTCATCGATACACTTGGTTATCGTCATCTTTGCGCCCGAGTCCGCCCGGCTAGCGGCGATCTGGGTCTTCATTGCGCCGAGTGCACGAGTCGCGACCTCGTTGTCCTCATCGGTATATGTAAGAATAACAGCTTTGCACGCGTATCCTACCAACCGCTCATGTATTACGGGCAGCACCTGCTCACGCAAGGACAGCCCGGCAAGGCATGTTTCCCATCCCGCTTTGAAGTTTTTCAGGGCAATCTGCGCCAGCGACATCCGCGCATAGATCTCAGGCTTAAACGGGTCGGGAGCTCTTTTCAGCGCTCGCTCCAGACTCGCGAGTGCTTTATCATATTTCTCGTTCGCGATGAAAGTGGCACCGCGGACCTCATGTACTTCAACCGTGTCGTCGCCCTGTTCGTCAAGAACGTAGGCCTCCGAGGCGTATTCCTCAGCGCGCCTGGAGTCGCCATCGGCCATCTCGATCCAAGCAGACACGACGTAAGCGGTTGGATCATCTCCATCGTGCTGGCGCGCTTTTCTTGCGGAGACGCTTGCCGGCCCGTAATCTTCACTGAAGTAGTAGTTCCACGCCCTGGCGACCCAATCTACTTTCGTCTCGTCTTCAGAGGAGGGCGCGGAGCTAAGCTGCCTCCGATAACGAAGCATTGAGTCCTCATCGGCGAACACCTGGCTGGCAGCATCAATCATTGATAACTGCTGCCGGATCGCATCGCCGCGCTTCCCGGCGAGTGAAGCGCGCTTCTCCCATTGGGCACGAGTGCGGTGGAGTTTGTCCTGGATCTCGTCGATCGAGGCACTGCGTTCGATCCCGAGTTCCTTGAAGTAGTCGACTACGCCAGTCTGGTCACCAGGTGCTGGGGGGGGCAAACTGCGTCATAACTGTCCTTGTCATGGGATGTGGCGCCAAGCAGCTCGCTAGGCGATCTGGAAGTTACCAGTACGTCAGCTGTGCGTCAACCCGGTTCATGTTGCTCTCGTCACAAATCTCGCTGGTGGCACAGAAACTTCCTGATCCAGATCGTCGGGCTACCTCCGACCCCGAGCGGGAGGCCGCGCTGGTCGAGGCGCGCTGGCTGATCGAGGAGTTGCGCGTGAGCCTGTTCGCGCAGACGCTCGGCACCGCCCGCAAGGTCAGCGTGCAGCGCATCAGCAAGCTGCTGGCGAAGATATGAGCGGAGCCGGTCCCGCGGGGCCCGCGCATGTGGGGCCCGTGCAGATGTCTGCACGGCGGTCTCGCCTATGACCAGTTCACGTGTTCAGTCGGCATTGATCGCGTCTATGGCGGCATTTCCTGACCGCCTGAATAGCCCCGCCTCTAGTTAGCACTGATCGCGTCTATGGCGGTCTTGGCGGTCTTCAGGTCGGCCCCGGTGCGTTCGCGGTAGGCCTTGATCGCCATAAGCAGCCGACCAGAGGTCACCAACTCGATCTCGTCCGGGTTCGGTGGCGGGAAAGAGGAGGAAGGTCCGGCGGCTGGGGAGGCGACGGCCGGGGCGCGGCCCGCCGCGAGTTCAGCGGACGCCGCGTCAATCGCGGTCTTGGCGGCCTTCAGGCCCAGTCCGGTCCGCTCGCGGTAGGCCTTGATCGCCGCTATCGGCTGACCACTGGTGATGAGATCCAGTTCCTCGGCTGAGACTTCGGCCGCCCCGATGCCGGTATCCGCCCCGGCGGGCATGCTCGCAGCGGCGGTGTTGCCCCTGACTGCGTCGACGATGGGCGCGGGCGCCGACGTGGCCTTGGACTTATCGCGTCCGAAGAGCCAGGAGAACAGGCCGGTACGTGGAGCGTCACTCATAGCAGCGCAGCCTAGATTATGCGGGTCGCCGTCGGCGCGGATTCTGCCGGACAGGCGCCTGGAGTGTCCTAAACGATGACAAACGAGGTAGGCGGGCGTCGACGTCCGCGAAAAAACCTTGGAATCATGCGGGTGCCAGATCAGGCCCGGAGTGCAGGGCGGGTGTTTGTCATCAATTTTGACAACTAGCGAGCATCACCGCACCCCCGCGGGGCTTCTGCCGCGCGTTGAGGCACACCACCACGCGGCACTCACCCGGCAACCGCCACAGTCCATGGCCCCGCTGATGCTGAGCGATCACGAGCCCGGCCGTCGAAGTGAGTACCGCTGCCGTCGCCAGCACCACGGAGACGATGATGAACGCACTCACCGTGTGGGCGGCATCGGTCATGTCGCTGCGGATGGGAACGCCCCACTGGTTGACGCCGGTGGCCGCGGACGCAGACAACAGCGAGCCGCGCATGACCATGAATTGGCCGGATACGCACGCCCCGGCCACAACCGCGACCACGCAGGCCCAGGTCTAGGAGGAGGCGTGACGCCGCAGGTCGGCTAGCAGTAGGTGCATCATTGCGTCGCGCCCGCCCCTCGAGTGTGCAGAACGGCTCGGCCGACGGCGTCACCGCCCGGTATCACAGCCATGAGGCGACCCGCTGCCGCTCCCCGCCGCTGAGTTCGTGGGGCAGGTGGCGGTCCTGGCCGGTTACCCCCAGTCGTTCCAGGGCCGCATCGACGGCGGCAACGTCCGCCCGACGCCGCCCGGGCAGCGTGATTACGCGCCGGAGTGCGGTGATGTCGATCGCCGGGGTCTAGTGCCGGGCTGCTGAGATGTCGGCTAGTGGGGCGCCTGCGGGACCGCCCGCTGTCCGCGCCGCCATCGACCTGCGTGCCGCTTATCCAGGGCTGCCCGTTGTTGTCCTGTCCGCCTGTCCGCCTACGTGGCTGGGCCGTACTTGCGTTAGCTGCTGGATGGGTGGCCCCGATGCCGGTGCGGGTGGTGTCGGCTACCTGCTCAAGGAACGCGTCGGCCGGGTCGCGACTTCATGCGGAGCCTGGACGTGGTGGCGGCCGACGGGGTGGTGGTCGACCCGGAGGTGCTGTCCCGGCTCATGCGCGCGGGCTCGTCCCTGGAGCTCACTGACCGTGGTGACCCCGAGCCCGCGCAGGGGGACGCGCACGCCGCCGCTGGACGGCGCGCAGGGCGCCGTCACAGGACTGCGGACACCAGCCGGCACACGTTGTCGATGTAGCGCCGCCACCATGGCTCCTTGGCCCACTCCTCAACGGTCAGCTCGGTGGACACACGGCGGTAGTAGGCGTCATTGGCGCGCAGCAGGGCATCCAGGTCGCCGCCAAAGGCGAGCAGCATCATCTCGTAGTTCAGGGCGAAGGAGCGGAAGTCCATGTTGGCGCTGCCGATGACGCCGACCTCGCCGTCGACCGTCATGTACTTGGCGTGCAGGACGGTTGGGGCCGGGTAGCGGTAGATGCGCACGCCGGCAGCGAGCAGTGCCCCATAGTAGGAGCGCTGAGCATGGTTGACGATGAGGTGGTCGGACTCCTTGCCGACGAACAGCTCCACGTCCACCCCCCGGTAGGCCGCCGTGGTCATGGCCGCCAGCAGCGCCTCGTCGGGGATGAAGTAGGGACTGGTGATGGATACGCGCCGGGTGGCGTTCTGTATCAGGGACAGGAACATGCGCAGATTGGGCTCGGTGGGGTAGCCGGGTCCGGAGGGCACCAATTGCATGGCGTTGACAACCGCCTCGGGGCGTCCCGGCTGCGGAGAGGGGGTACCTACCGGGGGGCGGCGCTCCAGCACCTCGGTCACGTCCGGCGCGCCCGGAAGCGCGTCCTGCACCTGTAGCACCTCGCCGGATTCGAAGAACCAGTCCATGGCGAAGACCGTCTCCGCCTCCACCACGATGTCCCCCGTTACCTCCACAGACAGATCCGCCCAGGTCCGTCCAGCACGAATGTTGGAGCGCAGCCGGTAAGTGGGGTCGATGATGTTGTGCGAGCCGATGAAGGCGCGCTCACCGTCAACGGTGAGAACCTTGCGGTGGTTGCGCAGGTCGGGACGCCGGAAGCGGCGTTTGTGCGGCAGCAGCGGCATCATCAGGCGCCATTTGATCCCGTCCTCGGACAGCCGCCTGCCGAAGTCCTTCCAGCCGGGGTACTTCCGTGAGCCAAGGTGGTCCACCAGCAGCCGCACGGTCACTCCGCGGGCGGCGGCACGGGCGAGCGCGGAGTAGAAGACGTCGGTGACCTCATCCCAGCTCTGGATGTAGAACTCCACGTGGACGTGATTCTGGGCGGTGTCGATCAGACGGGCCATGGCCGCGTAGGTCTCCGCCGAGTCTGAGTGCAGGGCCACGACCTCACCAGTGACGCAGGGTAGGCCGGTGAGCTTGCGGTTCATGCGCAGCACCGAGCCGAGGTGGGGTGAGGGGCGCGCGCCGGCCGGAGCGTCGGGCATGCCCGCAGTGAACTCATTGACCGCCGTATTGGCCTCCAGCTGCTGCTGGTAGCGCTTGCCGTGCACCCAGGGGCTGCCCAGGAACACGTACAGCGGCAGGCCCACAACAGGCAGTAGGAAGATCAGCAGCAGCCAGGCAGTGGACGACGACGGGCGGCGGTTCTCCGGGACGGTTCCCAGCGCCGCGAACTTGATCACGTACTCCAGGACGACCCACGCAGTCGTCAGTACTGGGTGCCACTCCATATGAGTAATCCTCACACGTCGCCGTCACGCGGCGCATCGGCGCGCCTGGTGCCGGGCGAGCCTGAGACGGACGCGCGCAGCGTGTCACTGCGCAGTCGATGGCGTCGGGTCTCCGAAGAGCGCGCGGTAGTAGCCGTAGAAGTTCCAGTTTCCCCAGCTGGTGCAGTCATCACCGCCGGAGGCGGCGGCTGCGTTGGCCAGGTAGGGCGTGTAGTTGTACAGGCCCGCAGTCGCCTGATTGGCAGCGGTCAGCTCGCCGGTTCCGCACTGTGCGTCGGGCGAATACGCGAGCTGCGTCGTCGTACCCGCAACCACCTCGAATCGGTGGGGATCGAGCCGGTAGGTCTGGAACTGGGAGGCGGCACCGTATACCTGGCGGAAGAATCCCGCGTACTCGGAGTCGCACTCCTGCCCGTCGGGGCAGGCGTAGCCGGTGGCCGCCTCGTAGCGGCGAGCGGTCAGGCCCGAACCGGACGCGGTCAGCAGCCCCTGCTCCTTATGCAGCAGCACTAGCAGTACGCGCGGGTTGATGTCGCAGGAGTCAGCCACCTGGGAGATGATCTCGGCCGCCGTCTGCCCCTTCGCGGCGGTGTACCCGCCGGGGCAGGCGGTGGTGGCCTCGCGGTCCTCGGTGTCGAAAGTGGCGTCCGCCAGGCAGGGGGTGCCGTCTGCTCCGGTCTGGCAGCCCTCGTTCGCCGCGGTGATGAATGCGGCGATCTCGGCGCTGGTCATGGTGGTCGAGTCGTAGAAGACGTCGTCGTCGATGATGAGGCCCGCGTCAAAGCCGGTCATGTCACGCGTGATGGGAGTGGGCTCGGTGGGGGCGGCGGGCGGTGACGGAGACGGCGGGGTGTCAAGGGCATTCATGACCAGTAGGCCAAGCAGCAGCGTGATCAGGAATGAGCTGAGGAAGATGCCTACGGAACCGATGCGGCGGGGCTTGCGCCGCCCGCGGGTTCTACCGGGGTGAGGCGTGCGGGCGGAGCGCCCCCCGGCGCGAGCCGCATCGGCCAGCCGCGTGCCGCGAGCGGATGCGGGCGCGCGCCGCCGGTCCGATGCCGCCCGGTGGCCGGAGGAGGTGCGGCGCGGTGTGCCTTGCGGTGAGCGGCGCGTCGGTCGGTCGGCGGGGCGTGACATTGAAGTAATGCTGCCACAGCCTTTGCGGATGACGCAGTTACCCGCCCCCGGTTGCCGCAGCGCCGGAGCTCACATGGCGGGGCGACGGTCCTGACAGTCGATCGTCTACGCTCATCGCATGAATCTGTCCGAGGTGCTCCCGCTGGCCCGGCTGCTCATGGCCGAGCACGGGGTGGGCGACTGGTCGGTTTCCCTGGACCGGGCACGACGGCGCGCCGGCCTAACCGACCACTCCCGTCGGCGCATCACCCTGTCCCGGCAGCTGATGGCACTGTATGACGAGGCAGAGGTACGTGAGACGGTGCTGCACGAGATCGCCCACGCCCGCGTGGGAGCCGCCCACGGGCACGACGCCGTCTGGCGCGCAGAGGCCCGCAGGATCGGCGCCAGTGGCCGGCGGCTGGTCAGCGAGCGGGCGCCGCGCGTGCCGGGCCGCTGGGTCGGTACCTGTCCTGCCGGTCACACCGTTGACCGGATGCGCCGCCCGGCGCTGCCCTGCTCGTGCTCCCGCTGCGCTCGCGGCTTCAGCGCAGCCCACCTGCTGGCCTGGTCCTACGACGGCGTGCCCGTAAGCCCGCAGGAGATCAGTCCGGGATACGCCCGGGCCCTGGCGCGTCTGGAGAGTATGCGGGGTTGAGCCGTTCATCCCAGGTGACGACGCCGAATCCTCCACGGGGATGACCCCGCGGTGGACGCGGTGCCGCAGAATCGCGCAGGCAGGACCTGTCCGGCCTGTTTCCGCCCGCGAGTATTCAGGAGCGAACCGATGATTGTCACCACCACCCCCACCGTTGAGGGCTACCCCGTCACCCAGTACCTGCGCGTCGTATGCGGAGAGACGATTGCGGGCGTGAACATGTTCAAGGACTTTGCCGCCGGTATCCGTAACGTGGTGGGCGGCCGCTCCCAGGCTTACGAGAACGAGTTGATTCAGGCCCGGGAGACGGCGCTGGCGGAGATGGTGCAGCGCGCGCAGGAGCTCGGCGCGGAGGGCGTGGTAGGGGTGGACATCGACTACGAGGCCCTCGGCAGTGACAACGGCATGCTGATGGTGACCGCCTCCGGCACCGCGGTGCGCTTCTCCCGTCCCCAGTAAGGCCCCGGTAAGCAGCCGGTATTCGGCGCCGGCCGCCCCTGCACCAGTGCCGTGCCTAGCGGTGGAGGGAGCGGGCGGCGCTGATCACGACCGCGGCTGCCCGCCCACGGTGGATTCGCGTACCACCAGCCGCGGCGGGAAGGTGATGTGCCTTACCGCGGGGTCGTGGGACAGTAGCAGGTCGGCCGCGGCCGCCCCCATCTCCCGCATAGGCTGACGCACGCTGGTCAGCGGGGTGATGAGTTCCGCGGCAACAGAGATGTCGTCATACCCGACGATGGCGACGTCGTCTGGGATGCTTAGGCCGCGGCGACGGACTTCTCGCATGGCGCCGATGGCCAGCTGGTCGTTTGCGCACAGCAGCGCCGTCGGCGGCGTCTGCCCATCCAGCAAGGTGGCCGCCCCGACTGCGCCCGCATCCGCCGTGAATCCCTGGCCACCACTGACGGCCTCGATTTCAGTTAGCGCTTCAGCCGGGTCCAGGCCCGCCCCGGCCAGCGCGGCGACGACGCCGTCGCGCCGGTCGACGGCCTGCCGCACCGTCAGTGGGCCGTTGACGAATCCGATGCGGCGGTGTCCTAGCTCGATCAGGTGAGCCGCTGCCGCGCGAGCGCCGGCGACGTCGTCCCCGGACACGGTGGACAGCTCGGCGGAGATCGGCGGGTGATCCATGAGCACTACCCGGATGCCGCGGCCGGCCAGAACGGCGAGGTTGTCGAGGGTGGAGGCCGAGGGGGTGATGATCACCCCGTGGACGTCCATGCCGGCCAGCAGGCTCATGAGCTGATGCTCGCGCTCGGGGTCGGAGTCGGTGGAGCCGAGCATTGGCACGCGGCCGTCGGCGCGCAGCCGGTCCTCAATGCCGCGGGCAGCCTCCGTGAAGAAGGGGTTGGAGATGTCGTGGACAAGCACGCCCACCAGTGACGAACCACCGTGGCGCAGGCGACGCGCGGTTTCAGAGCGCACGAAGCCGAGCTCGTTGATGGCGGCGCGCACACGGTCGATCGTTGGCTGGGCGACGCGCTCGGGATGGTTTAGGACGTGGGAGACGGTGCCTACCGAGACTCCCGCCCGTTCGGCGACGTCACGCACCGAGGGACGTGCCATGCTCGCTCCTTCTGCTACCGGGGACGTCCGAGCCGTCCCGCTGCTCGCTGCCAGGTGTGATCGCGGCCGCGCGGCTCAGTCGCGGCCATGAGTCATCTTTCCAGGTTGTCGGCACGGACGCCGCAGGCAAGGCCCAGTCGTCGCCAGCCGGCGCCCGAGGAGCACGTCACCAATAGACAGCGAATCAACCGTATAATCAGTTCCCGACTGATTGGAGTTCAAAGATGACCGCCAGCAACACCCCTGAGTCCCGACCCAAGACGCTCGTCGTCCACTACTCCGCCCACGGGCACACCCGGCGCGTGGCGGAGACCCTCACGCGGGCGCTCGGAGCCGACGCCTTCGTGCTGACTCCCGCCGAGCCCTACTCCGAGCCGGATCTGGACTACAACGATCCGCGCAGCCGGGTCTCGCGGGAGCACGTTGATCGGAGCCTGCGGCATGTGCCGCTGGTGCAGGACGCCCCCGACGGCTTCACCGGCTACGACACCGTGCTGGTCGGATACCCCATATGGTGGGGCGAGGCCTCCTGGGTTTTGGGCGACTTCGTACGGAATAACGACTTCACCGGCAAGATCGTGGTGCCGTTCTGCACGTCCTTCTCCTCGCCAGTAGGCGCCAGCGCACGCGACCTCGCCGCTCTGGCCGGCACGGGTGACTGGAAGCCGGGGACCCGCCTGGAGGTGAGCACCAGCGCCGACGGCGTGCGCCGCTGGCTGGAGGGGCTCGGGGTCGCGGCATAAGGCTCCCGCGAGTCCCGACGGCGTCAGACGGTGCCCGGCCGCGAGGCCGACGTCCCGTCCGATCGGCGTCGTCGGGTATTCGCACGCCTGTGTCAGCGTGCGGCTGGCGGCCACACTTGCAGTATCGTGACACGGGCGTGATATGTGGGGTAGGTTGAGGCCGTTGTTGCGTGGGCTGCCCACCGCCCGCGCGTGCTCCTGTCCGGTACGCCCCGAGAGCCGAGGCCCCTTTAATGCCGCACTCCCCCACCCATGATGCAGACGACGCTGACGTCCGCATGGTCCCCAACAGGAAGCTGGAGGCGATCCAGGAAATCAAGTCCTACGCGGTGGGGTCACGCCACCGCCTGGACGCCCAGGAATTCACCTCCACCACGGACTCCGCCACCCACAACAGCGAGACCTTCGACGCCGGGCTGAGCGATGAGGTGTGGACCTCACCGGTGGCCGATGACTACCGCACCAAGATCGATGCGGCCGACTCCGGCGCCTACGACGCGATCGGTGACATCGTCTCGGACCTGACCGACGCGGAGAACGCCTTCTACGACGCCGGGCTGGACGTGGTTCCCGAGGACTCCGCCCTGGCCGTCTGGCCCAGTTCCTAGTACCTCCCGCCCCCGCGCCTGTGAACCGCACGCGAAGCAAGGAGCCGCAGCCCCATGGCCTTCATCAAGATCGACACTGACAAGATGCAAACCGTCGTCGACAACCTGGAAGACCGCGCCAAAGCGATCGACTACGAGCGCAGCAGCATCAACCAGACCAGCGCCTACTACCACGACCCGGTCCAGTCCGTGGCCGACGCGACCGAGTCCCTGCCCGGCTTCCTAATACCGGGACCCGGATCGGGAACCCTGGCAGCCTACGCATCAGCCATGCGCGACCTGGCCGACCAGCTGCGCTCGCGCCGCCAGGAGGCCATCGACATAAACGAGTCCGGCATCACCATGACCAACCCCGACGGCACCCTGTCCTACTACCTGCCCGACCCACCACCAGGCACCACCGACGAGGCCGCCTACTGGCGCAACACTGACACCGTGGCCAACGTCCACGCCTACAACACCGGCTCAGTCGAAACAGCCAAAGCCGAGGCCACAGAGCTCCAAGAAGCACTCGCCAACGGCACCTCCTCCCAAGGCCGCACCCCCGAACAAATCCTCGACCAAATCAACAAGCACCAAGACATCCCGATCTATGGGGCGGCGTTCGTCGACGCGCTGGGCACCGAGGAGTACCTGCAGCTCGTCTACGCGTTAGACGGGCATTATCAGGTCGGCTATGACGGGGACGATGGTGGCGAGCGGTTCACCAAGTCGTTGGAGACTCTCGCGCACATCCTGGCCGCCGCCAGCCAGGATCAGGCCGGTGGGGCGGGGCTCGCTGCCGACTTCGCCAACGCCGTCGATCCGACGGTCATTCAGCCGCAGCTTGAGAACCCGATGACGGCCCTCAATGCGCTGTTGTCAGTACCGGATACCGCGTACGGTACAGGGTTTCTTGGTGTGCTCTCGGACAATCTTGAGGACATCGACCCGGCCTCGGTCCCCTTCGCCGGTGCGCCACCGTTCGTGAATGGTGAGTTCTATACGGCGGACCCGTTGGCCGGCGTGCTGACCGCCATGGGTTCCAACTCCGAGGCCTCCTTGAACTATCTCACCAGTGATGGCACAAATGACGCCGAGATCGAGAAGCGTTGGGAGATGCTCAGGCAGCGCGACTGGGACTTCCACGGTGGTACCGGGCTGGACGGGTTGAGCGCGGCCACGGCCGCTGCCTCCGCCTACCGGGGCGCTGACGGCGACCCCAACGCGCCGGCCGACGCGGCCGAGCGCGCCACCTGGATGACCGCGCAGGCCATCCCCTTCTTCGTCAACGACGTTGAGGAAGCAGATTTCACCGCCACCATGAAACAGAACCTCGCGGTTCTGCTCGGCAACAGCCCCAAAGAACTCGCAGGCCTGGCCAAAGACGGCTCTCTGGAAACCGATCAGCGCTATGGGTTGTCTGGCCTAGTCACCGATGCGGAGTTCGAGACCTTGCTGTACCGCATCATCGATGACGAGAACGCAACCGGCACCCTGGCCGCTGCCATGGGCCAGTACCACCACAGCAGAATCGACTCCGAAATGTCCACATCCACGGATCCCGGAACGACCCTTGCCGTACAGTACAAGGATGCAGCCGCAACCATGGGCTATCTTGATGGCATTGCCGAGCTACGTGCAGGTGACAACAGCGCCGCGCGGGCCAACACCAAGTCCAATATGGGAACCGCACTGAGCGTGTTCTCTACGGTACTGGGCGCCGGGGTCGGCGCAATGACCGGAGGGACCAGTCTGGCGGTAGCTGGCCCGCTGCTGTACAGCACCGGCTCCACCGTCGCCAGACCCATTATCGTTGACCAGCTAACCAAGGATTGGAACACTCCGGACACTGTCGATGCAGCCGATATCGACACGGTACTGCGAGCCCAGGCCTATGTTGATGCCGCGAACTACGGCCTGCTCAGCGACGCCACCATGGAGGCGGCCGCCACCGGCAACAACGGAGGGCCATTCTCCTTCTACACCGAGGCCGACGGGCAACCCACCATCACCGCACCCGACCCCATGACACCACAAGCCGCCCACGAATACATAAACTGGGAAGACCTGGTCCACGACTCCGTCATGGACAGTCTTGACGTCAATATCGAAGCGGGTGATCAAACAGGCTGCAAGCAGGGCCATGGCGCAAAGGTCATCAAATGAGCCAGCAGAACACGTAGGCGTTATGAGGAACTCTCTTATTATGCGATCCGAAGCAAGCACACCCCGCCCCAGGCGCCGTCTGCCGGCTGCACTGATAACGCTACTACTGGCATGCGCGCCTTTGGTGGCGTGCGCGCATTATTTCGGAAGCGAACTGGACATTCCTGGTCTTGATCCAGGCACCGCAAGCAGTGACCAGGGCAATGCCCGGGCCGCCTTGGACTACCTCACTCCCGATGGCGAGACCAGCGACGGGAAGTGGATGCCGGGTGAACAGACCCAACAGCGGTGGGAGGCGCTCGAAGAAGGCCACTGGAACTCCACCTCCCTGGAGGAACTCACTGCCGCCATGGCCGCAGTCTCAACCATGCGCACCGACCAAGACGAGCAAACCGCCGCAAAGGCCACGTGGATAGTCGCCAAATCAATGGAGTTCGCTGTCGGCCAGGTACCCCTTAAGGACTACACCAGCACCATGAAGCAGAACCTCGCCGCCCTGCTCGCCAACAGCCCGAAGGAACTAGCCGGCTTGGCCAGCGGCGATTCCTTGGACGCTAGTCCACCGGGCTATGACCTGTCCGGCCTGGTCACTGACACGCAGTTCGAGACCGTCCTGTACCGCGTCATCGACGATGAGAACGCCGCCGACACACTGGTGACCACGATGCTCCAATACCACCACGACCAAGTCGGTTCCAACATGCCTACGGCCACGAACCTCGAGGCCACCCTACGCGGGAACTACAGGAACGCAGCCATGACCATGGGCTACCTCGATGGCATTGCCGAGCTGCGGGCGGGCGACAACACTCCGGACACTGTCGATGGGGCCGATATCGACACGGTACTGCGAGCCCAGGCCTACGTTGATGCCGCTAACTACGGCCTGCTCAGCGACGCCACCATGGAGGCGGCTGCCACCGGCAACAACGGTGGTCCCTTCTCCTTCTACACCGAGGTCGACGGGCAACCCACCATCACCGCCCCCGACCCCATGACACCACAAGCCGCCCACGAATACATAAACTGGGAAGACCTGGTCCACGACTCCGTCATGAACAGTCTTGACACCGAGATTAATGCTGGCTACAGCCTTGGCTACGACGAGGGACAGGCAGCCAAAGCCATCAAATGAGACCGTCTAAAGCTCTTGTCCTGAGTGCCGCATTTTTGCAGCACGCCGTTACGTTGCGACGCGATACGCATGCACACCTGGGTGCAGTCACCCTGGAGGGTTATTCATGGGGGGTGTGGGGGATTTGCGACACGCGCGTGTGGCGGGTGTGTGCTAGGGCGGCTCGTTCCTGCGAGGATTCGTTTGTCCATCGAATATCCTCTAAGAACGAGCCGCCGATTATGAATGCTAGCACGAAGCTTGACCGCCACCAGCTCGCCGACCTGTGCCCGCCCTACACAAGCACGGTGAGCTGCCCAAGGTCGGCAGCCGGGCCCTGGGCCTGTACCAGCGGGTCAAGCTAACGGTCATGGCGCTGCGCCACAACCTCACCCAGCAGGTCCTGGCGGAGTCCTTCGACGTCTCCCAGCCCACCGTCTCCCGCATCATCAGCTCCTACAAGCTCTCATTGCCGATGCCCTGGCAGACAACGTGCCCGCGGTGGAGGACATCGACCCCACCCAGGTGCTGATCATTGACGGCACCGTGCTGAAAACCTGGGACTGGAAGGACACTCCAGGACTGTTCTCCGGCAAGTACCGCACCACCGGGCTGAACGTCCAGGTCGCCTGCACCCCCTCCGGGGCGATCGCCTGGGTCTCGGACCCGCTGCCCGGCTCAGTGCACGACGCCGCCGCGCTGCGCGCCAGCGGCCTACTTGACCTCCCGCCCGACCACCTGCCCCACGGGCAGACCCCGCCAACGCATATCAGCGACAAGGGCTACATCGGGCTGGGCATGACCACCCCAGCCAAGAAGCAACCCGGACAGCCCCTGCCAGAGGCCGACAGGGCCTACAACACCTCCATCAACCGCATCCGCCACGTCGTAGAAAGAGCCATCGCCAACCTCAAGACCTGGCGCACCCTGCACACCGGCTACAGAAGACCCATACAAACCTTCCCAACAACCATCACCGCCACACTCGCCCTCACCTTCACATACACCCCATGAATAACCCTCCAGAAAGATGGCGCACCACCAACGAGTTCAAGCAACACTACTGCCGCGACTGGTGAAACAACAAGCCGAGTTCCCTGCTCTTACAGATAGAGCGGGGAAGGGCTACTCATGGTTCGGTGGTGGGTCTGGTGTTGAGCGTCTGGATCTCGGCTACCGGGATGGTGGTGGTTGTGGATGTGGTGTGGGTGTCCATGGTTCCGGTGGCGCCATCAGAAGCTGTGTACTCGATCGCGTAGGACACCTTGACATCCACCGGCGTCACAGAGTCCTTGAAGTGGGCGCTGGAGCGGTTGAAGATGATCTTGCAGTCCGTGCCCCTGGAGTCGTTGTCCTGGCTCCACGGGACCCCGAACCCCGTGCACTTGGCAGTGCCGTCCTTGGGCTGGAGGGTTAACCGCTTGGCAGTAGCCGTGATCGTAGCGGTGGTGGCACCCGCTGTAGCCGTCACGGTCACTTCCCTGGGCGTGTCGCCCGTGGCCCACACCCAGGTATCCCAGCCCACAATCGTGGCCTGCATGTCCCCGACCATGGGGTTGTAGCCGATCGTGGCGGTCGGGATCGTCACCGCATCCCACGCCGCCCGCGCCAACGTCTCACCATCTATCTCGGGCTCCGGGGGCGAACTACCAGCAGGAACCCATACAGCCATGTTCCTCTCAACCCAACTCTTTGACAACGCGCTGAAGTCCGCAAGATCATCCCCCCTGTAATACTCGGGAGAGCACTGGGGAATGTACCAATACCCCCCTGAGTCGGACGCATGAGACTCGTAATCCGGGAAACGAGAACGATACTCTTCCAGCGTATGACCACTAAAACGGGTGACGTTATAGATGGTAGCGTCCGACTCCAACAAGCTAGCGGTTTCCTCGCCCGTCCTAAAGGGAATATGCCAGCACATCGGCTGCACCGTAGTAGTCACCGACTGCGACCACGACACCGCCCCACCACCAGGGCTGCCGCCCGAGCCGTCAGCGGCGGCCGACGTGGAGGTTGCCGTGACACTTATCGTCACCGAGCCATCCCCGCCCTGGGCAACCGAACCAGACGACGAACCAGGACCGGCATGGACGTCTTGTATCTCTTTTGCATAAGCGGCTGGAACAATACCGACCGACACAGCAAATAACAGTACCATGACGTAAGCTATTGACAGCAATCGCCCCTTGAAGCCCACCATTCTCACACCACACATTCGTTTACAGTCAGAGTTGCCTCATCCGATTCCTTCCAAACCCCATCCTCATACACCATGGCAATAACGGTCCCATAACGCCCTTGGAGGGTCTCCGGATTACTGATGTCATTTCCGTCCTCGTCATAGGAAATGAGATCAGACTGGTCGCCGCAGATCACGACCTGCGCCTGCATATAGGCAAGGACGGTAACCGCCTCAACTGAAACTCTGACTGTCCCATCGGTATGCCCATCGCCGAGTTCCTCAAGACCGTTCGTGAGTCTTTGGTATGCCTCTGTGGTCATGAGGGGTTGGGCGTTCTCTGCGCCGGTGCGGGTGAACCAGATGTTCCAGGTGACCTGGTCGTAGTGGATGAAGGCCCTCAGCACCTCGGTCTGCTGCTCGTCCAGGTCCTCGGGGATGGAGGTGACCTGGTAGCGGTCGGTGGACAGCGACTCCGCCGTCACCACGCCTGCGGCCTCCGCCGAGGCCGCGGCGGAGGCGGACGCCGCCGCAGCAGCAGCCGACTCCGAGGCCTTGGCCGAGGCCATTGCCTCGGGGTCGAAGGTACCGATACCCAAGGGGTTGTCGTCCGAGTCGGAGGAGCATGCCGCCAGGGGGGCGCACGCCAGCAGCAGCGCCGCAGCACCCGCAGCGGTGCGGCGCAGCCCGGACGAGCCGGTCGGGAAACTCGGGAAATGATGCATGGGCAGCTCCTCGCATGTACTGGCCAACGTAAGGGCAACGTCATCAGGACGTTACAAAGCCTCGCACGGCCCCGGCGTGTGCGCAACCCGGCCGGGGCCGGCGGAGGCGGGCTTCAGCGCCTCCGCTGCTCCTGTTGTCCCTGTGCGTGAGCGCCGGCGCCCCTGCCGGGCCGTTGCCGTCAAGCCAAACGTACTAGTCGGCCAACCAAATGGGGCGTCGGGCCCGCGCCCGTGCTCCCGAAAAGAGGGAGCCTCACGCAGGACGAGGGGGCCTCGTGCGGGACTTGTCGTGCAGGCCGCCACCATCCACCAGCTCCGAGGAACAGGGCACCACGCACCAGTAGCCCTCGACACCGTCCGCACAGGACTCACAGTCGGGGCAACGCGTCTTCTGCTCCTCCAGCCCCTCCGGGTCGTCGTTGTTGTTATTGCGGCCGAACAGGCCGAACAGCGGCGCCATCCGGAGACTCCAGCCACTTCGCCTTCTCCGCGCCAGCACTACTCTGCGTGTACCAGCACACCGGATGCACCGTGGCGGTCACCGACTGCGACCACGCCGTAGCACCACCACCAGAACCAGCTGAGCCATCCGCAGCCGCCGACACGGACTCCACACTGACCGCTATCGTCACCGAACCATCCCACCAGCAGACACCGAACCAGACGACGAACCACCAGCGGCGTCCTTCTTCTGCCAGTCTGCGTAGGCCGGAGTCGTGGTCACGAGTGGTGCTGCCAGCAGGAGCGCTGCGCCCGCCAGCGCGGCTAGCTTTCGAGTTGTCTGCCGCATGGGGCTCACACCGTGCACTCGTTGATCGACAGGGTTCCCTCGGAGGCTTCCTTCCAGGTGCCGTCCTCGTACACCATGGTGACGCGGATAATGCGCCGCACCTGAAACGTCTCAGGATCACTGATGTCATTGCCCTCAGCGTCATACTTCACCAGGTCGGTCTGGTCGGCACAGACCTCAACCACGGCTTCGGGCCGCACAGCATCCAGCGACGTCAAGTACACCGACGTCACCGCGACCCTCACCGTACCGTCGGTCCTGCCTGCGGCGCCTTCTTCAAAATAGTCCGTAAAAGCCTGGTACTCCTCCGCGGTCATGAGGGGTTGGGCATCCTCGATGCCGGTGCGGGTGAACCAGATGTTCCAGGTCACCTGATCGTAGTGGACGAAGGCCCTCAGGACCTCGGTCTGCAGCTCGTCCAGGTCCTCGGGGATGGAGATGACCTGGTAGCGGTCGGTGGACAGCGACTCCGCCGTCACCACGCCGGCCGCCTCGGCAGAAGCAGCAGCCGACGCAGACGCCTCGGCCGCCGCGGCCGACTCCGAGGCCCTGGCCGAGGCAGCCGCCCCCGGATCATAAGCCGGAACCCCCGAGCCGCCACCAGGATCCTGCGAGCACGCCACCAAAGGCCCGCACGCCAGCAGTAGCGCCGCAGCACCCGCGGCGGCACGGCGCAGCCCGGACGAGCCGAGCCCGGATGAGCCGGTCGGGAAACTCAGGAAATGATGCATGGGCAGCTCCTCGCACGTACTGGCCAACGTAAGGGCAACGTCATCAGGACGTTACAAAGCCTCGCACGCCAGCATGTCGCGCGCAAGCAACGACCGCACCCGGCAGTTCCCGCCCACACCTTGACGAACACCCAGCCAACGGACTAGAGTCGATTGCGTTGAAACGGTTCATGCCGTTGACCGGCACCGTGAAAACCACGGCGCTCGAACCGAACAAGGACGTTCCATGACCGACTCCCCCACCGCCGACGCCTCCGCCTCGGGCACCACCAAGCAAGCGGCCCTCACCGAGTTGCTGAGCGCGACCACCGCCCGTTCCCCTCACCGTTGCTGCTTCCTGCTGCACGTGCGCCCGGACCGGCTCACCGACTACGTCGAGGTCCACCAGCGCGTGTGGGAGGAGATGCGCCAGGCCCTGACCCGCTGCGGATGGCGCAACTACTCGCTGTTCCTGCGCCCCGGGGACGGGCTCGTCGTCGGCTACTTCGAGTCCGACGACGTCGACGCCGCCCAGGCCGCCATGAACGATGAAGAGGTCAACACCCGCTGGCAGGCGGAGATGGCCCAGTACTTCGTCCAGCCCGACGGCGGCACCAACGAGATCCTGCCCCAGTACTTCTATCTTCCCTGACGCCCCCGCCCCACCCCATCCCCCACGACTCAAGGAGGAACCCGTGGCACGTAAGCCACTAACCGGCTGGAAGGCGACCGCCGCCGTCTCCATGTCCAACTACATCGACTCCGGCTCCATCATCGCCATCGCCACCTCGCTCGGCTTCTGGAGCGCCGCCTACTTCCCCGACGACGACGGCACCATCGCCGGGCTCCTTGCAGCCTTCAGCTCCAACGCCTTCGGCGCCGCCATCGGCGCCCTGATCGGCGGCCCCCTGTGCGACAAGTACGGGCGCAAGTTCATTTACACCTACGACCTGCTGCTGTACGCGCTAGGCGGCCTGATCGTCGTCTTCACCGTCAACCTGCCGATGCTGTTCACGGGCTTCGTAATCGTCGGCCTGGCGGTGGGTGCTTCCGTCCCCGCCGGCTGGACCTACATCGCCGAATTCGCCCCCACCGGTCAACGCGGCAAGCACATCGGGGCCACTCAGCTGGCCTGGTCCTTCGGCCCGTTCATCGGCTTCGGCCTCGCGGCCGCCCTCGCCCCGCTGGGTCTGCTCGGCAGCCGCATCGTCTTCGCCCACCTGGTCGTGATCGCGCTGGTCACCTGGTACATCCGGCAGGGCTTGGAGGAGTCCGAAACCTGGCAGAATGCCAAGGGCGGGGCACAGGCCAAGCCGCCGTCGATGTGGACGGCGTTCCGCAAGCTGTTCAACCGCCGCGTCAACATCACCGCGCTCATCTTCCTGGCCGTCATCTACACCTGCTGGAACCAGGCCGCCTCCCAGAACGGCATCTTCCTGCCCACCATTCTCGGCTCCATGGGCTACGAGACCATCCAAACCGACCTGTTCTCCATGCTGTCGTGGGGCTTCGTCATCATTTCCACCTTCATCTTCATGAACCTGGTGGACCGCGTCCCCTACCGCTGGCACTATCTGGTCGGCGGCCTGGCGGCTATCCTCTCCTGGATCATCCTGGTGTTCGGCCCCTCCGACGCCGCCTGGACCGCCTTCGCGTACACCATCATCTGGGGCCTGTCCGCCGGCCCGTCCGCCCAGGCCTTCTACTCGGTGTGGTCACCAGAGCTCTTCGCCACCCCGTACCGCTCGGCCGCCCAGGGCATTGTCTTCTTCGCGGTACGGCTCGCCTCCGGACTGATCTCCCTGATCTTCCCGGTCATCCTCAAATGGGAGAACGGTCTGATGATCGACGGCCTCATCCTCATCGGCTTCCTCGTGGTCTCCACCCTGGTGGGCACCATCGGCGCTCCCAAGACCCAGGGCAAGTCCCTGGAGGACATCGAGCTGGAACGCTACGGCGAGCGCGTCACCAACGCCAACGCCTGAGGGCCGGCACAGCAACCACCAACCACCGCCTCACGGAACCAACCACAGGACCACCAGCATCCATCCACCCCCACGAAACGGAGAGAAACCATGACCGGCAACACCCCCTCGCTATCCGACCTCAGTGATGAGGCCCGCAGCCTGCTGCAGACCCAGTCGATCGAGCTGCCCAGCTGGGCCTTCGGCAACTCCGGCACCCGCTTCCGCGTCTTCACCACCGCCGGCGTGCCCCGCGACCCGTTCGAGAAGATCGACGACGTCGCCCAGGTCAACCAGTACACCGGCGTCACCCCCCGGGTCTCCCTGCACATCCCGTGGGACAAGGTCGACGACTACGAGGCGTTGCGCGCTCACGCCGAGGACCAGGGCGTCACCATCGGCAACATCAACTCCAACGTCTTCCAGGACGAGGACTACAAGCTCGGCTCCCTGACCAACTCCAATGAGCGGATCCGCCGCAAGGCGATCGACCACCACCTGGAGTGCATCGACATCATGCGCGCCACCGGCTCCCCGGCTCTGAAGATCTGGCTGGCCGACGGCACCAACTACCCCGGTCAGGACTCGATCCGCGCCCGCCAGGACCGCCTGGCGGACTCCCTCGCGGAGATCTACGCCGCCCTCGACGACGATCAGGAGCTGGTGCTGGAGTACAAGTTCTTCGAGCCGGCCTTCTACCACACCGACGTGCCGGACTGGGGCACCTCCCTGGTGCACTGCCTGGCACTGGGAGACCGCGCCAAGGTCGTCCTCGACACCGGGCACCACGCCCCCGGCACCAACATCGAGTTCATCGTCGCGCAGCTGCTGCGGCTGGGCCGCCTGGGCGCCTTCGACTTCAACTCGCGCTTCTACGCCGACGACGACCTGATTGTGGGCGCCGCCGACCCCTACCAGCTGTTCCGCATCATGAACGAGATCGTCGCCGCCGGTGCACTGGCACCCGACTCTGGGGTCAACTTCATGCTCGACCAGTGCCACAACCTGGAGGAGAAGATCCCCGGCGAGATCCGCTCCGCCACCAACGTGCAGGAGGCGACCGCCAAGGCACTCCTGGTGGACCGTGAGGCCCTCGACCAGGCGCAGCGCGCCGGCGACGTGCTGGCCGCCAACGACATCCTCGTTGACGCCTACAACACCGACGTGCGCCCGCTGCTGGCGGAGCTGCGCGAGTCCCAGGGTCTGGCCCCCGACCCGATGAAGGCCTTCCTGGAGTCCGGCTACCTGGACAAGGTCCGCTCCGAGCGCGTCGGTGGCACCGCCGCCGGCTGGGGAGCCTGAGAGAGGTGCCGACCATGACCAACGCCCGCCCCATCCACGTCGGGGCCGTCGACCTGGGCGCCTCATCCGGGCGCGTCATGGTCGGCACCATCGCCGACGGCCGCATCGAGCTGACCGAGACGCGCCGCTTCGCCAACGGCCCCATCCCCCTGCCCGGGCCCGGCGGCGAACGCCTGTTCTGGGATGTGCTGCACCTGTGGGACGAGATCCGCCAGGGGCTGCTCGCCGCCGTGCGCGACGTCGGCCCCCTGTCCGCCGTCGGTATCGACACCTGGGGCGTCGACTACGGACTGCTCGGCCCGGGCGGCCTACTCGCCGGGCAGGTGGCCTCCTACCGCTGCCCCCGCACCCGCGGCGTACCGGCGGAGGTCTTCGCGGCCATCCCCGCCGCCGAGCTGTACTCGGTCAACGGACTGCAGGTACAGGACTTCAACACCCTCTTCCAGCTGGTGGCCGAGTCCCGCGACGGCGGCCTGCCCCGCGCCGCCGCTCCGGCCGACGGCGGCGTCGCCCCGGCGGCCCCGGGCGCCTGCTCCGCCCAGCGCACCATGCTGCTGCTGCCCGATCTGCTCACCTACTGGCTCACCGGCAGGCCGGTCGCCGAGATCACCAACGCCTCCACCACCGGCCTGGTCGACTCCCGCGAGCGCACCTGGTCCGCGCCACTGCTTCAGCGGCTGCGCACCGACCTGGGCCTCGACCTGGACGGCGTGCTACCGGGCGTCGTCGAGGCGGGCACCGTCGTCGGCCCGGTGCGCCGCGACGTCGTCGACGTCTTCGGACCCGACGGCACCCCGACGCCGGTGGTGGCCGTCGGCTCCCACGACACCGCCTCCGCGGTGGCGGCCGTGCCCGCGGCCGGAAGCGACTTCGCCTACGTCTCCTGCGGCACCTGGTCGCTGGTGGGGCTGGAGCTGGACGCGCCGGTGCTCACCGAGGCCTCCCGGCGGGCCAACTTCACCAATGAGCTCGGCGTGGACGGCACCGTGCGCTACCTGAAGAACGTCATGGGGCTGTGGGTGTTCAACGAGGCCGTGCGCACCTGGCGTGAGCAGGGTCTGGAGCTTTCCTACCGGGAGCTGGACGCCGCCGCCGCGGCCGCAGACCCGCTGCGCACCATCGTCGACATCAACGATCTGGTCTTCTTCGACCCCGGCGACATGGCTGCCCGCATCGACGACTACGCCATCCGCACCGGCCAGCCGCGCCCGCGCAGCGTCGGCGAGTACGTGCGCTGCATCGACGACTCCCTCGCCCTGGCCTACCGGCGCGCGGTGCGCGAGGCGAGCGAGCTTTCCGGCAAGCACGTCGGTGTGCTGCACATGGTCGGGGGCGGCATCAGCAACCGCCTGTTGTGCCAGTTGGCCGCAGACGCGACCGGGCTGAAGGTGGTGGCCGGGCCCGCCGAGGGCACCGCCCTGGGCAATATCGTCGTCGCCGCCCGCGGTGCCGGGCTGATCGAGGGCGACCTGACCGCGCTGCGAAAGCTGGTGCGCGCCTCCTGCGACATCACCGAGTACGCCCCCGACCCGGCCGCGGCCGCCGGCTGGGACGCCGCCGAGCGCCAGCTGTTCGGCTGAGCGCACCGGCCCCGCGGGGTACGGGCACCACCCGCGCACCCCGCCGCAACATCCACCACTTCCCACGGAGAAGATCATGACCGATGCTCCCGGCGCCGCCCCATCGACGCCGCAGCCCACCACCACCCGCGACGGCGTGCCCGTGGCGCCGCTGGCCGGCGGCTTCCTGCCGCCCTATGCCGAGCGCTTGCACCTGATCGCCGATTTCCCGGCGCCGCGCGCCGAGGACCTGGCTGCCGCCGATCCCGCCGCGGCCGCCGGGGCGCCCTTCGCCGCGGAGGCCTTGGCCGCTATGGAGGCATGGGAAGCACCCTTCGGGGAGCCGGAGCCCACCCGCGCCGCCGTCGAGGACTGCGAGCTGCCCGGCCCGCACGGGCCGATACCGGTGCGCATCTACCGCCCCGAACCCGGCTGGGCCCCGCCCACGCCCTCGCCGGCCACGGATACGGGCCTGCGGGCCGGACTGGTGTGGTACCACGGCGGCGCCTTCATCGGCGGTGACCTGGACATGCCGGAGGCCGACGCCGTCGCCCGGGGCCTAGCCACCCGCACCGGCGCGGTCGTCGTCTCGGTCTTCTACCGGCTGTGCACCGGCGGCATCCACTACCCGGTCCCGCACGACGACGCCTACGCCGCCTACCGGTGGGTGCGTGAGCACGCCACCGAGATCGGCATCGACGCCGCCCGCATCGCCGTCGGCGGTGCCAGCGCGGGCGGGAACCTGGCCGCCGGGGTGACGCTGCACGGCGTCGACGACGGCGCTGCCCCCTGGCAGGCGCTGCTCGCCTACCCAGTGGCCCACGGCGGGCTCTGGCCCACCCCCAGCCCGGAGCTGGCGGCGCGGCTGGAGCAGATGCCGCAGATTCTGCGGTTACCCACCGACGTGATGGCGGCGATGAACACCAACTACCTCGGCGCCCCGCTCGACGCGGACGCACCCGCCTACGCCTTCCCCGGGGACCTGGACGCCGCCCGGCTGGAGGGCTGGCCGGCCACCTACATCGAGAACTGCGAGAACGACGACCTGCGCGCCTCCGGCGAGGCCTTCGCCCGCCAGCTCCGGCAAGCGGGAGCCGATGTCGAGGTGCTCACCTGCGCGGGTGTGCCCCACGGGCACCTCAACGCCGTCGGCAGCCCCCTGACTGCCGCCAGCCTCGACCGCTTCGCGGCCCGGCTGGGCCGCGGCTAAAACCAGCAACCACGACCGCCGTCGACGGGCTCCGCACCAACCAGCCATCTACCAACAACTCCCCAGAAACAAACACCGAAAGGACGATTCACCGTGACCACCATGCCCCTGTCGGAGATCCTCGCCCAGATGGGTGCCGCCGGACGCCGCCTGGACCACATGGGCGCCGTCGAGGCCGGCGCCGGCAACATCTCCGTATCCATCAACGCCTCGGCCGATCAACTAAGGCTTACCGACCGCTTCCCGCAGGTCGTCCCCGGCACCGAGCTGCCGCTACCCGCCCCCGCGCTGGCCGGCCGCACCGTCCTGGTGACCGGCTCGGGCTGCCGCCTGCGCGACGTCGCCGAGTCCCCGGAGGCGAATGTCTCCGCCTTCGTCGTGGACGAGGGGGGCGTAACCGGCACCTGGTACACCCACCCCGACCGCGCCTACGTGCGCCCCACCAGCGAGTTCAACTCCCACCTGGCGGTCCACAACGACCAGGTGGCGCAGCGCGGCGTGGACTTCCAGGCCGTCATCCACGCCCAGCCGCCCTACCTGGTCCAGCTCAGCCACATCAAGGACATCCGCAACACGGCGGACTTCAACCGCCGCATCCTGCGCTGGGAGCCCGAGACGATCGTCCAGCTCCCCCAAGGCATCGAGGTGCTCGACTTCATGGTGCCCGGATCGGCCACCCTCATGGAGAACAATGTGCGCGCCCTGCGCGACCACGTGATCGTGCTGTGGTCCAAGCACGGCATCATGGTCCGCTCCGACGTCGCCCCCCTGGCCGCCGTCGACAAGGTCGAGTACGCCGAGACCGGTGCGATGTACGAGGTCCGCAACATCATGGCCGGCGGCCTCGGCGAGGGCGTCACCGACGCCGAGCTGCACGCGGTGGTCGAGGCCTTCAACGTCGACACCGACCTGTTCTGACCCGCCTCTTCCCCGAGACCGGCACAATTAACACACCGAGACCGGTCGAAGTTACGACGCGGTGCCCAGCTTGTCCGAATTCGGCATGAACGGCATCGAGTGCCCACGACGCCGGGGCAGAAATCGCATGATTCCAACGGCCTGCACATAGCGTTTCAGCGGCGTAGGCGCGTTCGTGCCGAATTCGGACACTTTTCTAAGAGGACTTCAAAGGAGAATCCCATGACCGAACCCGCCAGGGCGCCCTTCACCGGCGAGGATGCGCGCAACACGGTCCCCGCCGCAGGGCCCACTCTGTCACCCACGCTGGACGCGCTGCGGGCCGCCATCGCCGAGCCGCCGATCGAGTACCGGCCGGAACTGCGCTGGTGGCTGGCGGAGGGGCTGCACACCGACGCCACCATCCGCCGCGAGATCGCCGCGGCCCATCGCCTCGGCTTCGGCGGCATGGAGTTCCTGGCCATGCCCGAGGAGAACATCGACGAGACCCGCTACGGCTGGGGCAGCGAGGAGTGGACCCACGACTCGCACATGATCGTCGCCGAGACCACCGCCCGTGGCATGTCCTTCTCCTTCACCTCCGGCACCAACTGGTCCAACGCGAATCTGCCCACCATCACTCCGGACGATCCCGCGGCCGCCCAGGAGCTCAACGTCGCCCATGAATCCGTCCGCGGCGCCCGCTCGGGCCCTTTGCCGCGCATCGATCTCGACGCCGATCACGGCGCCGGCGGGCTGCCGGGATCCCGGGTGGCTCCGAAGCGGCAGCACTTCGTCGCGGCCGTGGCCGGCGTCGTCGTCCCGGATCACGTCGACGCGTCCGACGACGCCGCACCCAGCACCGTCGGCCCGACCGGAGCCGCCTCCCCCGCCGCCCAGCAGCCCGCGCCGATCCTCGACGTCGACACCCTCACCGACCTGACCGCCCACGTGAGCGGACATGAGGGTGCCGAGGCACTGGACTGGACTCCGCCGGACTCACGTGACTGGCGGCTGTTCGTGTTCTGGATGCACGGGACCGGGCAGACCGCGAGCCCGTCAGCGAGCGTCAACTACACGGTCAACTACCTGGATCGCGACGGCGTCGACGCCGTGATCGACTACTGGCGCGACGTCGTCCTCACCGACGCCCTGAAGGCAGACATCGCCCGCAACCCGCGCGCACAGATGTACATGGACTCCCTCGAGCTGAACACCTGGGGCGAAGGCGGCATGTTCTGGGGCCGCTGCGTGGCCGAGGAGTTCCGCACCCGCCGCGGCTACGACATCACCCCCTGGTTGCCGCTGCTCACCCGGTCGGCACCACTGATGGCCGTGTCCACCCGCTATCGCTTCGAGCCCGACGCCGCCCACGGCGTCGAGGTGACCAAGGTCCGCCACGACTACGTGGCCACACTCACCGACCTGTACATCGAGCACATGCTCCAGCCCTTCGCGCAGTTCCTGCACGAGTACGGCATCTCGCTGCGCGCGGAGATCTCCTACGGGCTGCCCTTCGAGCTGACCCGCCCGGGCGCGGCCGTCGACGGCATCGAGACCGAGTCCCTGGAGTTCGGCGCGCAGATCGACGCCTACCGGCTCATGGCGGGACCCGCCCACCTGCTGGGCAAGCAGTACTCCTCCGAGACCGGAGCCACCACCCGCAACCACATGCTGCCCCACCGCTTCTACGACCAGATCATCAACACGCAGCTGGCGGCCGGCATCACCAAGACCGTCCTGCACGGCTGGTCCAGCCCGGCGGGTGCCGCGGGGACCACCGAGTGGCCCGGTCACGAGGGCATGCTGCCCATGTTCTCCGAGCGCTTCGACACGCGCCAGCCCGCCGCGGAGTTCTATCCGCTGTGGAATCGGGCCGTCGGGCGCATGCAGCAGGTGCTGCGTCGGGGCCGCCCCCGCATCGACGTCGGCATCCTGCGCACCGACCACTTCACCGACAACTCCTCCGGCATGATGTTCTACGACGGGGACACGCGCATACCCGATGAGGTCGCCTACGGGACCATGTGGATGCGCAACCGCCAGAATCACTGGTGGCGGGACCTGGGCATGCAGGACGCCGGCTGGGGATACGAGTTCTTCGACGGCTCACTGCTGCTGCGTGAGGACATGACCTTCGCCGACGGCGTCGTCCAGCCGGACGGGCCCGGTTACCAGGCCCTGGTGGTGTACCAGGAGGCGCTCGACGCCGACGTCGCCGCCCGGCTGCTCGACTGGGCGCGCGCGGGCCTGCGGGTATTGATCGTCAACGGGGCTAGCGAGCTGAAGCGGCTGGAGACCGGCGAGTACTTCCACTATGCGGCCGCGGCCGCCCGCACGCCCGGGCGCGACGGGCGAGACGAGGAACTGGCCACGACCATGACCGCCCTCAAGGCGCTGCCGAGCGTGGCCAAGATCGACGACCCCGCCCATACTGTCGAGGCGCTGCGGAGCCTCGGGCTCGTCGGCTACCACGAGTTCGGCGTCCCGAACCAGAACGTACTCGCCTACGAGCGCATCGACGGGGACCTGACCCACGTGTACGTCTACCACTTCCTGTATGAGACCGGGCAGGACACCGAGGTGGCCTTGCACCTGCCCGGCGCCGGCACGGCCTATTGGCTGGACCAGTGGAGCGGCCGGTTCCACGAGCTGGGCGATGCCCACGCCGAGCCGATCGGGCCGGATCGCTCCGATGTCACCGTCGTCCCGGTCCGCCTGCGCCCCGGCGAGGCCGCCATCATCACCCTTGACCGCTCCGCCGGGTACTCCCTGGGCGAGTCCGGAACTGCGCCCGCAATCGTCGTCGAACTGCCCGACTGGGAGATCACGGTGGACTCCTGGGACGCCGGCCCCGATGAACTGATCGAGGAGGACCGCGGCCTGGGCTACGTGACCCGCGAGGTACTCCCCACCACCGTCACCACCCGGCTGCGGGCAGGCGCCAGCGCACTGGAGCCGTGGAAGGACCTGGACGGAGTGGGCCCGGAGGTGTCCGGTGTGGGCGAGTACCGCACCACGTTCACCCTCGCGGCGGTGCCCGCGGGACGCCTGGTCCTCGACCTGGGCGACGTGTGTGGCGGCCTGGGATCGGTGAGCATCAACGGCGGCGCACCGATCGGTTTCGACACCTCGGCGCCCCGCGTGGACGTGACCGGCCTGCTGCACCCGGGCGGCAACGACGTCGTCGTGCGCGTGTCCTCATCGCTGTCCAACCGGCTGCGCGCCCGCGGCTACTACGAGACCATCCCGGACATCTCCGCCGCCCTCAGCGGCAAGGCTGAGGCCACGCACGACGTGCCGGTGCGCAGCTACGGCCTACTCGGCCCGGTGCGCCTGCTCGCCCGGAGCTGAAAGTCGCCCGTCGCCCCGCAGGCCGGGAGGCGCGCGTAACCGGCCTTGGCCCCGTCGTTAGTGCCGGTCTCGACACGTCGTTAGTGCCGGTCTCGACACGTCGTTAGTGCCGGTCTCGACACGTCTGGGGGCCGGGAAATCGGGGTGCGGGCACAGTGGCACGCTCGATCACCCGTGCCAGCGTGGTGGGGACAGCGGGTACTTCTGTCCCATCGAGCACTGCCCGCGCCCGAGCCGCCAGGTACTGCGCGAAGGCCACCATATCGGGAGCCACCGTGGTCAGCGGCGGATCGAGGAACCTGCCCAGCACCTCATCGTCCGCCCCGATCACCGCCAGTTCGCCGGGCACGCGCAGCCCGGCGCCCCTGGCGGCGGCAAGTGCCAGACCCGCATGCAGATCGTTGAAGCAGACCACGGCGTCAACTCCGGCTTGTGACCAGTCGTGCAGAACCCCCGTGAACTCGGCAACCGCATCCTCGTCCAGAGGGCCGACGGCGTACTCGCGCGGGACGGGAAGCCCCTCCTGCCCGCAGGCGGTCAAAACGGCCCGCCTGCGAGAGGCGACCAGAGGCTCGAGCCCGGGCATGCGCGTGGTCAGATAGGCGGGGGCGCGCAGGCCGTGTTCAGCCAGGTACTGCACCTGCAGGACCGGCAATCGGCCAAGCACGAGATCTGAAAGCGGACCGCCCCGCTCGTCGCGGTCCACCACGGACGCGCCCACCGCGGCGACCACATCCGCCTCGTCCTCGTCCAGGCCCCCCGGGGCTATGACGAGTGCGGGATCCACGTGTTTGAGCACATCGGCGATAGGCGTATCCGAACCGCAGGAGACGAGGGTCATGCCCCAGGAGTGAACCTCGCGGGCCAGGGCGTCGCGCAGTAGCCCGGCCAGGGATCCCAGCGGAAGCACCTCTTGCCCCTGCGACGGTATGTGTCCCGAGTCGCGCAACAGCACCACCTGGGACCGTCCCGAGCCCAGCGCGGCGCCCGCAGCCGATGGGATGTAGCCGAGCTCCCGCGCCGCCTCGATGACGCGACGTCGTGTCTGCTCGGAGATCGTCTTGTCGGGGCGGCGGTTGAGGACGTAGCTGACGGTGGCGCGAGAGACGCCGGCACGCCGCGCCACATCGCTGCTGAGCACCCGGGCCATCCATGCCTCCATCTGTTTGCGGGAAACCTCGCCGGCGCGTGGGGCGTCGCGCAGCTTTGGAGTCCACCGACGGCCCTGGGCACCCTGTTCGAGACGCCACACTTGCACCCGCGCGGCAGACACTCTATCGTGAACCTTGTGGTTACTCGTGTAACCTCGTGTCAATCCTAAGATTGGAACGAATCAATGGATGATTCCTCCACCGCGTGCGCGCCCGCGCGTGTCGCCGCGCCCATCGGCCCCACTTGATACGCGACGCACCTACCGACGCGCCCATGCACCCCGCACCCCCGCCTGCAACCAGTTCAAAGGAGAACACCTCTATGGCGACATCACTCGCAACACCTCACGACGATCCCGACGCCCGGCTCGGCTGGGTCGAGCGCGTGGGATACGGCTCCGGTCAGCTGGGGATCAACGCCATCAATGGAATAATCGGCTCATTCCTAACCGTATACTTCACGAATGTGGCACTGCTCGACGCAGCCGTCATTTCCACCATTATCGCCGTCTCGAAGCTGTTCGACGGCGTCTCGGACATCATCGTCGGACGGCTCGTCGACCGCACGAAGTCGAAGATGGGCAAGGCACGCAGTTGGCTGCTGCGAGTCTGCATACCATTCGCCGTGGCGGTCATGCTGCTCTTCCTGGTGCCGCCCAACTGGCCCGGCGCCGTGAAATACGTGTACGTGTTCGTCATGTACAACGCGGTCAATGCCGTCTTTCTGACCTCGATGCTCGTTCCGTTCTACTCGATGATCTCGCTGATGACGCGCAACTCCTACGAGCGGGGTCTGCTGGGAAACATCCAACAGATCTTCCAAACGCTCGGCAATGTCATTGTCAACGCGGTATTTGTGACCATGCTGGCGAGGTTCTCATCCGACGCCGCCAATCCCAACACCCAGCAGGCCTACACCCTGACCATGCTGTGCTTCTGCGCGGCCATGGTCCTGTTCGCGCTCATCTGCGTATTCACCACAAAGGAGCGCGTGCACGAAGGCGGCGGCGCCCAGCCCGAGCCCACGGCGTCCACCGACGGCGCGGGGTTTTGGACCACGGTCAAGGCGCTGCTCACCAACAGGTACTGGGTGATGATGTTCATTGCCATGCTGGCGATATTCTTTGCCATCATCTTCAACGCGGTGGGAGGCATCTACTACTGCCTGTATGTCTTCTATGATATGACCCAGTACGGCTGGCTGTCGAACTCAGGCACCATTGCGCAGTTCGCCATCATGTTCGCCACCCCGTTCCTCATGGCGCGGTTCGGCAAGGAGAAGGTCTACATCGCCGGAATTGCGGTCTCCATGGCAGGCTATTTGGGCTTCGGCCTGTTCGCCTTCAACGTTCCCGCAATGATCGTATACAATATCCTCAAGGGTGCCGGTATGGGAATGGCCGGCGGTATGGCGATGGGCATCGTCGCCGACACCCTGACGTACGGCAGGCTCCGGACCGGCATCGACGCCGTGGGCATGGGCAATGCGGGCATGTCCGCGGCCCAGAAGATCGGCATGGGGCTTGGCACGGCGGTCTTCGGGTGGGTGCTGTCGGCGTCGGGATTCGATGGCGCCCTGGATCTGGAGGGTGTGCGCCAGCCCGCCACGGTGACCACCGCCGTCGAACTCATCTACAACTGGATCCCGTTCGGGCTGTTCCTGATCGTGTTCCTCATGCTGGCCTTCTTCTTCCGGCTCGAGCGCGATCTAGCGGCACTCAAATCCAGGAACGCGGCGGACGCCCCGGCCGCGTAGCCGAGGAGAGGGCTCGCCGCCGATCCCGCGAACATCCTCAACGATCCACGGCGCATGCGCATCGACCCGACGGGCGGCCGCACCACACAACCAGGAGTCAGGACATGGCAGAGCATCTTGTACACACTACCTCCGGCACCGTACGCGGCACGCGTAGGGGAGACCGAGTCGACTACCTCGGCATCCCCTACGCGCAGCCTCCGGTCGGCCCGCTGCGTCTGAAGCGCGCGGTGCCGGTCACCCCCTGGGACGGCGTCCTGGACGCGAGAGACTACGGAGCCTGCCCGGTGCAGTACAACAACGGCGCCGTGGTGGGACGGGAGGACTGTCTGACGGTCAACGTGCAGCGCCCCCTAAGCGGAGACCGTCTCCCGGTCTTCGTCTGGATATACGGAGGCGGCTACAACACGGGGAGCTCATCCGACGAGATGTATCGGGGCGAGGCCTTCGTCCGCGACGGCATTTTGTTCTTCTCATTTAACTATCGCACGAACGTACTTGGTTTCTACGATTTCACCACATATCCGGGATGCGATGACACAGACTCCAACTGCGGACTGTCGGATCAGATTCTGGCCCTGAACTGGATCCGAGAGAATGTGGAGGCGTTCGGGGGAGATCCGGACCGAATCACCATCGGCGGAGAATCGGCCGGCGGCTCCTCCGTCATCAACATGCTGGCGTGCCCCGGCGCCAGAGGCACCTTCACCCGGGCGATCGTCGAGAGCGGTTTGCCGAACTGCGTGATGACGCACCGGACGGCGAGGGAGAACATCGACCTTTTCCTGGAGGGCATGCATTGGAGCACCGCTGACCTGCACCGACTGCACACCGAGGACCCGCGCCTGTTCCTGAACGGACACGAGTACGTAACCGCCAGACACCAGTACAAGAATCCCGGGATGTTCCTGCCCGGACCGGTTCAGGACGACCTCATGCCGCTGCGCCCCCTTGAGGCCATCGCGCAGGGCTCGGCCGACGGCATCCCGTTGATGATCGGCACCAATATGCACGAGGGCACCATGTTCGTCCATCCGGAGAACACCGGTTTCCCCAACAGCTGGAGCATGATTGCGCAAATGCTGGAGAAGAACGACTGCGCGGATCGCCTCCCGCCGATCGCCTGGTACTACCACAAGCAGTCCCAACGTGCCCGCGAGGCGTTCCGGACCGCCGCATCCGCGACCCCCGCCATCGGAGATGCGCGCGGATTCGACACCGAACCCTTCATCAGGTTCGCTACCGACTACGCCTTCGAGATGCCCGCGATCAGAACGGCCTCGGCGCAAAAGAGGCACACCAATGACGTTTGGATGTACCGCTATGAGTTGATAACCGCTGCCGGCTACGAGACGGGGATGGGCGCCTCCCACGCATTCGAGCTCCCTTTCGTGTTTGAAAAACCCGACCACCACTTCTCACGTATGATGCTGCGGGGGGAGTCGGCCAATCTGTTCACGAGAATGACGCAAACCATTCACGGCGATTGGGTGTCCTTCATCAAGACCGGGGAGCCCAACAGTGATTGGCCCCGTTTCGAAGGCGCCGACTCGCCGGTGCGCATATACGATCGAATCACCCGCACCGAGCGCCTCGACCGCCGGGAACTGATGAACATTTGGGCGGATATGCATTTCTACGAGGACTGAGCCGGCGCACAGTCGGCCACAGTGGCACTCTCCGTTGCCGCAGGCCTCGCAACACTCCGCCTTGACACGCCACTGCCGAACAAAGGAGTTCCATGCCCGCCGCCCCCGTCAACCTGACCGTCGACCACCAGCACGCCCCGCTCGGAGTGGCGGTGCCGCGGCCGGTACTGTCCTGGCAGGTACCCGGCGAGGCACCCGCGACCGCCTACGAAGTCGAAGTGCGCCGCCTCGACCCGGCCACCGGCATCGCGCTCACACCGCCGGTCTGGGCCACCGGCCGCGTTCAGGTCCCCGACCCGCCCGCCTCGCCCTGGCTGCCCTACGCCGGTGAGCCCCTAGATTCGGACACGGACTACTCCTGGCGGGTACGCATCTGGACCGACTCCGACTCCGCACCCTCGCCCTGGGCCGAGGCATCCTTCTCCACCTCCCTGCTGGACGGGGCCGGCGTCGTCGCCGACTGGGTGGAACCCGCCCAGACGCCGGTGGAACTGGAGCCGCCGGCCTCCTTCGCCACCCTGTTCGCCCCGCGCGACCCCCAACCCGCCGGCGAGCGGCTGCACCCGGTCAAGCTCATCCGCCAGGACCTGCCCCGCGCGAGCGTCAAGGACGCCCCCATCACCCGTGCCCGCCTGTACTTGAGCGCTCAGGGCGTGATCGAGGCGAGTATCGACGGCATCCCGGTGGGCGACACGGTGCTGGCACCGGGCTGGACCAGCTACCACACCTACACCGAGTTCGAGGTCCACGACGTCACCGCGGCCCTCGTCGACCCCGCCGGGGCACCCCGGCCCCATACGTTGGGCCTGCGCCTCGGCGACGGCTGGTTCGCCGGCCGAGCCACCATCACCGGAGAGTCCGGCCAGTACGGCACCCTGCTGCGCGGCTGGTGGCAGCTGTCGATCACCCGCGCCGACGGCGCCCACCAGACCTGGGGGCCGGACGCCACCGCCCGCGGCACCACCTCCGGGCCGCTGCGCTACAGCGACATCATGGTCGGCGAAAGGCGCGACGACCGGCTGGCCGCCGCCGTCGCCGGTTGGGACTGTCCCGGCTTCGACGACTCGGGCTGGGACCCAGTGCGCATCGTCCCGACCTCCGAGCTCGACCCGGCCACCGCCCTGGAGCCCTTCCGGGGCGAGCCGGTGCGGCGCCTGGCGGAGCTGCCCGCCGCCCGGGTGATCACCACCCCGGCCGGGGAGACGGTGCTGGACTTCGGGCAGGTGATCGCCGGGCGCGTGCGGCTGCGCGCCGTCGGCCCGGCCGGCACCGAGATCACCCTGGAGCACTCCGAGCACCTGGCCGCCGACGGAAACTTCTTCTCCAACGTGCAGGGGCCGAACAAGGACCAGCGCGACGTCTGGATCCTGGCCGGCACGGGCACGCCGCAGGCCCCCGAGGTCTACGAGCCGACCTTCACCTTCCACGGCTTCCGCTACGCCCGGGTGACCGGCTACCCCGGCGAGCTGCGCACAAGGGATGCGGTCGCCGTCGTCGTCGGCTCGGACCTGGAGCCGGCGGGCGACTTCGCCTGCTCCGACGAGCGCCTGACCCGGCTGCACGCCAACACGGTGTGGTCCCAGCGCGCCAACTTCCTGTCCATCCCCACCGACTGCCCCCAGCGGGAGCGCGTCGGCTGGACCGGCGACATCCAGGTCTTCGCCCCGGCGGCCACCAACAACGCCCAGGTGCACACCTTCCTGGCCCGCTGGCTGCGTAACGTCCGTGCCGACCAGCTCGACGACGGCCGCGTGGTCATCATCTCCCCCTTCGCACCCCGCCAGGCGGCCATGGAGGGGCAGCCCGGCATCGGCGGCATCACCGCCGCCGCCGGCTGGGGCGACGCGGTCATCCGCGTGCCGCTGGCCCTGTGGGAGCGCTACGGCGACGTCGACACCCTGCGGGCCAACTACCCGGCCATGCAGGCCTGGGTTCAGCTGCAGTCCCGCCAGGCCGCCACCGAGCTACCACCCCGCCTGCGCGGCTCTGACTGGGAGGACACGGACCGCACCGCCGGCTGGGATGCGCTCGACGACGCCACCGCCGCCCGGCAGCGACTGCTGTGGAACTCGCGCATGCACTTCGGCGACTGGCTGGCGCCCTCCACCCTGGCCAGTGGGGCACCGGACGCGATCATGACGGCGCCGCACCTGACCAGCGAGTTCGTCGGCGCCGCCTTCCACGCCGAGGCACTGCGCACGCTGGCCGAGGTGGCGCGGGTGCTCGGCCATGACGACGACGCGGCCGCCTATCGGGAGCGCTGGGAGGCGGTGCGGGCGGCGGTGGCCGCGGAGTACATCGGTGCCGATGGCGCCATGACCCCGGACCTGCAGGGCATGTACGTGCTCGCCCTCGCCTTCGGCATCGTCGCGGCCGATGATCCGGACGGCGGCGCGCGGCGTCGGGCCGTGACGGATCGGCTGGTGCGGCTCGTGCACCAGGCGGGCGACCACCTGGACACCGGCTTCCTGTCGGTGCCGTTCCTGCTCGACGTGCTGGTCGAGTCCGGAAACGCCGACGTGGCCTGGGCGGTGCTCATGCAGGACACGGTGCCCTCCTGGCTGTATGAGGTGGCCGAGGGGGCCACGACGATCTGGGAGTCCTGGGACGCCGTCGCCCCGGACGGCACCGTGGGGGCGATGAGCTTCAACCACTACGCCTTCGGCTGCGTGGACGACTGGCTGTTCCGGCGCCTGGGCGGGATCGCCCCCACCGAGCCCGGCTACCTGCGCGTGCGGGTGGCGCCGCTGACCGACGGGCCGGTGTCCTGGGCGCGTGCGCACCGGGACACGCCCTTCGGCAGGGTGGAGGTCGCCTGGGAGCGCGCCGACGGCGAGGCGCTCGGGGCCGCCGGGGCGGACTCACCCGCCGCGGGGACGCCGGTGCGTTACGAGATCACCCTGCCGGCCGGGGTCACCGGTGAGCTGGCGACGCCCGACGGCAACGTTCGCGAGCTGGCCAGTGGGCGCACGGTGCTGGTCGCGTAACCGCCGCGGAGGCACCACGCACACCGGCTGCAACCAGTTTCATGTCGTTACTGAAAGCATGACAGACTGCACACTCTCAGGGCTGGATCGGGCGCCGACCGATCGGTACATTTATGGGCGTCGGCAGGAACAGCCAGCCGACCCCGGTCGGAGAACCGGCCGGGAGAACTCAACCGAAAGGAACCGAACATGTTCTTCGACATCGATCTGGCCGTCCGTGCCGCTGCCGCCCGTGAGCGCGAGCTCGAGCGCGCGATTGCCGCCGAGAACGAGCAGCGCTGAAAGCGACTGCAACCGGTGACCGCCTGAGGCGGATCACCCCGCGGGCGCTCCCGCGACGGCCGTAGGCCACGGAATACACGGGGCGAGGACGACGAGGTCCTCGCCCTTCTTGCTGGCTGGCGACGCTGTACTTCCTCTAAGACCACGCAATCCGCGGACGAGCGCAGCCGCCATAACGACCGACCTCGATGCGTAACTACTACCGACCTCGGCGGTTATATCTACCGGCCTCGGCGCGGATGGTGAGCGGGCCCGACCGCCGGGCACACGGCCGGGCCCGCTCACCTCAGATCCGCTCGCCTCAGCTCCAGACCAGCGCCGCCCCGTTGGACAGGGCGATCTCCCCGAGCACATGGGCACTGGGCTTGGGGGTGCGCGCCTGCGTGTCCCGGTCGACGGCGATGATGCCGAACTTGGGGCCGTAGCCGAATATCCACTCGAAGTTGTCCATGGCCGACCAGCACATGTAGCCGCGCACGTCCACGCCGTCCGCGATCGCGGCGCCGACCTCACCGATGGCGGTGCGCAGGAAGTCCACCCGCTGGGTGTCGTCCTCCGTGTTCAGCCCATTCTCGGTGACGTAGATCGGCATCTGGACCGCGTCCCAGGCCTGGCGGACGACGGCGCCGATCGCCCAGGGCCAGATCTCCTCCCCGCCCTGGTTGAGCACTGCGCCCTCGGCGGGCGGGACCGGGCCATTGGGGCCGAGCACCGTGCGGTTGTAGGTCTGCAGCCCGACGAAGTCGTCACCCTCGCTTACGCGCAGGTAGCGCAGGTTGTTCTCCTCGTTCATACGCGCCACTCGCTCCTCGCCGCCGGGAGCCGCGTGGAAGTCGGAGTTGGCCAGGGTCCAGCCGACCTGCATCTCGGGCTTGACGGCCTTGATGGCCTCAACCGCCGCCTTGTGGGCGGCGCACTTGATCTCGTAGGCCTGCGGCGTGGCAGACAGCTGGAAGCCGGCGACCTTGTCCGCAGTCGTCCCCAGGGCGCGGGCGGCCCCCTCCCAGGTGGGGTTGCCGAGCCGCTGGGCCGGATCTCGCTCGCACATGCCCATCTCCCCCAGCAGGATGGCGAGGTTGGGTTCGTTCATGGTGCAGGCGACGTCGAACAGGTCGCCGAGTTCCTCGGTGACGCGGCGGCAGTAGCGGGCGAACAGGGCGGGGGTGTCGGCGTCCTCCCAGCCGCCGCGGGCGATGAGCCACTGCGGGGAGGTGAAGTGGTGGTAGGTGACGATCGGGGTCAGTCCGTGCTCGCGGCAGGCGCGCAGCATGTCGCGGTAGTGCGCGATGGCTACGGCGGAGAACTCCCCCTCGGCCGGCTCGATGCGGCTCCACTCCAGGGAGAAGCGGTAGGAGTTCAGTCCCAGGGAGGCGAGCAGGGCGATGTCCTCCCGGTAGCGCGTGTAGTGGTCGCAGGCATCACCGGAGGACTCGGCGTACATGGTGTTCGGCACGTGCTCGTACAGCCAGACGTCGTTGTTGGTGTTGCCGCCCTCCACCTGGTGGGAGGCGGTGGCGGTGCCCCAGAGGAATCCCTCCGGGAAGGGGGTGGTGCGAGTTGCAGCAGAGGAGCCGGCGGCGGGTGCCGGCGAGGATGCAGGGGAAGTCATGAGGTGATTATCTCCGTCATGTTGTTGATTGTCGGTGGTGGGGAAAGCTGAGATCGAGTATGGAGGCCGTGCGGCGGGTCCGCACACGACCAATCGGCCTCCGCCGACGGGCGGCGGCTGGGAGCAAAGGACACCGACCGCCGCCCGTCGGCCCGCTTACTTGACGCCCCTGACGAACGGCATGAGCAGGGCGCCTGCGAAGACGAGCGCAGCAGCCGTGCCCCACAACAACGGGTAGTTGTTTGACGCGGGACCGAGCAGCGTCGGGGCAACGGCCGGCACAAGCACGTTTCCGAGGTTGAGTGCGAGGCCGAAGACGGCCATGTCCTTGCCTGCGTCAGCCTCGTTGGGCAGGACCTTGGCGCACAGGGCGAGGTCCACCGTAAGGTACATGGGCTGGCCGACGGCGAAGATCATCCAGGCGACGGTGAATCCGGCGATGGTGGTGGAGGTGGCGGCGACGACCAGGCCGACCGCCATGATGATGGCGGCGAGGGCGACGAGGGGCTTGAGCATGCCGAGCTTGTCGGAGATCCAGCCGGAGCCGATGAAGACAACGATGGAAACGGGGGCACTCATGAGGGACAGGTGCCCCGCCTGGGCACCCGCCTCCGCGGGGCTCATATGCAGGCCGATGATGAGGTAAAGGACGAAGAAGCCGAGGAAGGCCGCCATGCCCGCGCCGGCGAGGAAGCGTGCGAGCCAGACGATGCCGAAGTTCGGGTACTTGACCGGGTTGACGAACATGTGGGCGAACATGTCCAGGGTGCCGCCCTGCGGGATCTCCTCGCGGCTGTGCTGCGGGTCCTTGTAGAGGAGCAGGAGCGGCAGGGCACTGATGATCGCGAGGCTCGGGGGCACGGTCATCAGCAGGACGGTGGAGATGTCAACGAGGGCGCCTGCGATGTAGGAGCCTGCACTCATCGCGAGCGCGCCGCACAGGCCCATGAAGCCCATGATGCGTCCACGCATGTTGGCGGGAACACCTTCGACGGGAATGACGGAATAGGCGTTGAATCCGGCCTGGGCGGAGGCGATGCCGACGATGTAGGCGCCGATGATGACGATGGAACTCGTCGAGTATCCGATGACGAGGAAGCACGCGAAGGCGACGAGGTAGCCGCCGACAATCCAGGGGCGCCGGCGTCCGAACCGCGAAAGAGTCCGGTCACTCAGCGCCCCCACGATCGGGACCACGGCGAGCATGAGCAGGGCGGACAGGGACGTGGCTCGCGAGTAGACCAGCGTGGCCAGTCCCTCGTCGATGACACTCAGGCGCAGCTGCAGAGCCGTGCCCATGCCCATCATCATGATGTATCCGCCGATGGCCGCGACTAGCACCAGCCATATGGTCTTGCGCGGGTTGCCGAACTTGGCGGTTATGCGCGCCGCCTCCTCATCCTCTGGGCTCATGGCGGCGGCGCCGACGGGGTAGGCGTTCACGGCCACCTGCTGTGAGTAGGCGCCGTCTGCGGCGGAGGGGGCGTGGGGAGCATCGGCGTCTTCACGCCTGGTGCTGGGCGGGGTAGTCATCGATCGTCCTTGATGTGCGGCCGGCGGCAGTGCCGGCGACGGCGCGCTCGCGGAGCCCGCGGCGCCTTGCGGGCAACACCTTAACCCAACATGCACCACTTTGGTCAAGATCTAGATCACTTCCAATGCGGGCTAGATTTTCTGCGCGGCTCACAGCCGGTCGCGACCACCGCGCCCCCGCAG
>NZ_PIZC01000021.1:48006-48981 GCF_019325145.1 Actinomyces sp. 594 | reverse complement strand
CTGCGCCACGCCCACCGCTCCCCCGAAAAGTCGATCGTCTAGGCTTGCGGCGGGCCCGGCTCCACCCGCCGGGCCCGCGCGCCCAAGAACCGCGACTTGCCCGGAGATGAGGTTGACCGTGTCCGACTCAGACGCCGTCGCCCCGCCCGACGGGCGCACGCGCTACGCCAACGGGGAGCGACGCCGCGCCGCCATCGCCGACGCCGCCATGGAGGTCTTCGCCGAGCAGGGCTACAACAACCTCTCCCTGCGGCAGATCGCCGACGCCGTAGGGGTCAGCCATACCCTGCTGCGCCACCACTTCGGCAGCAAGGAGAAGCTGCTTGAGGCGGTTCTTAAACGACGCGAGGAGACCGAGTCCGAGTGGCGCGCGGGGCTGTTCACCGAGCACGGCCTGCTGGAGGCCCTCCCGCTGGTCATGGAGCACAACGCCACCATTCCGGGCCTCATCCAGCTCGACGCCGTCATGCGCGCCGAGGCGGTCAATCCCGAGCACCCCGCACACGACTACATCGTTGGCCTCACACGTCGCTTCCGGGCGGCGGTCCGCGCAGACCTGGAGGGCGAGCACGAGGCGGGGCGACTGCGCGAAGACGTGGACCTGGATCTGGCCGCCACGCAGCTTGTGGCGCTCATTGAGGGCGTGCAGGCGGAGTGGCTGCTGGACCGCAGCGTGGACATGGCGGCCGTGGTGCGAGACTTCGCCGAGCGCCTGCGCAAGGCCTAGCCACCCGGTAGCCGGAGCCACCGCCCCGCCCGAGTTTCCGCGATCCTGGCGCCAACGGCGTGGATCCTCCCCGCACCGAGCGGCCACACACGGAGCGACTCACACCTGAGCAGCACGCGGCAGCAAGTGGTGCTGCGCCCAACCAGGCCAGATCGGGCTTGACGTTGTCCGGCATGGGACTGAAAGCCGTCTCTTGCACCCCCATTCCACGACCTTGGTGATACTCCTTCAGCGGGACGCCGCTAATG
>NZ_PIZC01000021.1:0-47715 GCF_019325145.1 Actinomyces sp. 594 | reverse complement strand
ACCTTGGTGATACTCCACGACCTTGGTGCCTGTTCCACGACCACCCCGGGGTCGTGGAACAGGCACCAAGGTCGTTTAACGTCGCCCAGGGTCGTGCAGTACGCGGGAGGACACAAGCACCGCCGCCCAAGGCCGGAGGCGCTCGACCGCACATGCGCTACGGTTGACGAATCCCCGCAGCCCGCATACGCTCACCCCAATCCGTGAAACGGTTCAACGAAGACCCGGAGAGCCTCATGCCCGCACACCGTTCAAATCAATCCGCCTCCCCCGCCGGGGGCGCAGGCGGCAGCGCCGCATTCCCCGCAGGTGACAGCCCCACGTCCCCGTGGCGCTCAGCCGACTCCACTGGCACGGACATCAAGCGGACCGCGGCCGACAGTCCTGCCGGCTCCATCTCCCCCAACGCCGACCTTCTCACCGTCCCCGCGCCGGAGGCCACCGACCCGGTCGGCACCCTCACTGCTCCGGTCGGCCTGCGCGTGGACCACCACCGCCCCGACCGACCCGTCCTCGGCGGCACCGGCCCCACCCCGGCGCTGTCTTGGGAAGTGCCGTCCGCCCCCGCCGGCTGGGCCCAGGCCCACGCCGAGATCGAGGTGGTCCGCGGCCGCGTCGGCGCCCTGCCCGGAGCCCCCGAGGTGCTCGCCCTGGACGGCCCGGACTCCCTGTTCGTCCCCTGGCCCGCCCTGCCGCTGAAGTCGCGTGAGAGCGCCGCCTGGCGGGTGCGCGTTGCCGGGGAGGACGGAGTCTGGTCCCCCTGGTCGGCGCCCGCCGTCGTCGAGACCGGGCTGCTGGAACGCGACGACTGGACCGCCCGCCCCATCACCGCCCCCGGCAACCGGCGCACCGATCCGGCACCGGTGATGGTGCGCCGCATCACCGTCCCCGCCGGCACCACCGCCGCCCGCCTGCACCTGACCGCCGGCGGCACCTACGAGGCCTTCATAGACGGCGTCAAGGTAGGCACCGACGAGCTCGCCCCGGGCTGGACCGAGTACTCCCGACGCATCCTGGTGCAGACGCACGACGTCACCACCGTCCTGACCCCCGGTGAGCACGAACTCGCCGTCGTCCTGGGCAACGGCTGGTACCGCGGCCACCTCACCTGGAACATGCGCGAGGCCGTCTACGGCCAGGACCTTTGGCTGCTGGCCCAGGTGGAGTTGAGCGACGGCGCGAGCACGACCGTCGTCGGCACGGACGGCGGCTGGGCCTGGCGGCCCTCCAATATCACCGCCAACGACCTGTACAACGGCCAGTCCACCGACCTGCGCCTGCCCGCGCTGGGTGAGGCGGAGGCCGAATCCCCGGTCGCCGTCCTCGACCTGCCCGAGGCGGCGCTGGAGCCGACCACGCTGCCCCTGCCCACCGTCGTCGGCGAGGTGCGGCCCGTGGAGGTGATCACCACGCCGTCGAACAGACGCGTGGTGGACCTGGGGCAGAACCTCACCGGGCACGTGCGCCTGACGGTGCCCGGCGGCCAGGCGGGGGACGTGATCACCCTGCGCCACGCCGAGGTGCTGGAGCACGGCGAGCTGGGCACGCGCCCGCTGCGCAATGCGGAGTGCACCGACCGCGTCACCCTGGCCGGAACCGGCACCGCCGAACGACCCGAGATCTTCGCCCCCACTCTGACCCAGCACGGCTTCCGCTATGTGGAGGTCGAGGGCTTCCCCGGCGACGACGACGCGCTGCTCGCCTCCCTCACGGCGCGCGTGGTCTCCGCAGGCATGGATCGGTCCGCCTGGTTCACCAGCTCCCAGCCGCTCGTGAACAAGCTGGTGGAGAACACCCGCTGGTCCACGATCGACAATTTCATCACCGTGCCCACCGACTGCCCGCAGCGCGATGAGCGCCTGGGCTGGACCGGGGACATCGGCGCCTTCGCCCCCACAGCCCTGAGTCTGTACGACGCCGCCGCCTTCCTGAACTCCTGGACGAGGGACCTGGCCGCCGCCCAGACCCCGGACGGCGCCCTGCCGGTGGTTTCCCCCGATGTGCTGGAGGGCAACAAGCTCACGTGTGCCTGGGGCGACGCCATCACCCTGGTGCCCTGGGCGGTATATGAGGCCACCGGCAACCCGGCCGTGCTGGCCGCCAGCGTGGAGGCGATGAGCTGCTTCGTCGACGGCGTCGCCGCCGTGGCCGGGGACTCGCACCTGTGGCGGGGCGGCTTCCAGTTCGGCGACTGGCTGGACCCCGACGCCCCGCCGGACAACCCGGGCGCCGCCAAGGCCGACCCGGATGTGGTGGCCACCGCCTACTTCGCCCGCAGCGCGGACATCACCGCTCGCGCCTGGGCGATCCTCGGCAACGCCGAGCGCGCCGCCCACTACGAGGCACTGGCCGCGAGCGTGCGGGAAGCGTACCTGGACGCCTACGTCACCGCCGACGGGCTGATCCTGTCCGACTGCGCCACCGTCTACGCCCAGGCACTGGCCTGGGATCTGCTGGACACGCCGCGGCGCGTGACCGGGGCGGGGCAGCGCCTGGCGGACCTGGTGCGGCTGCGGTCCTTCCGGATCTCCACCGGCTTCGTCGGCACCCCGCTGGTGCCGACGGCGCTGGTCAAGGGCGGCCAGGCGGCCACGGCGGCCCGGCTCATCCTGGAGCGGGAGTGCCCCAGCTGGCTGTACCCGGTGACCATGGGCGCCACCACCATCTGGGAGCGCTGGGACTCCATGCTGCCCAACGGGGACATCAACCCCGGGGAGATGACGAGCTTCAACCACTACGCCCTGGGCGCCGTAACCCAGTGGCTGATTACGGACCTGGCCGGCCTGGACGTCGTCGGCGCCGGCGGGCGCGCGCTGCGGGTGACCCCGCAGGTGGGCCACGGCTTCACCTCGGCGAGCGTGGTGCGACGACTGCCGCTGGGCACCGCCCGCACCGCCTGGGAGCTCGACGGCGACGCGCTGCACGTGAGCGTGCAGGTGCCGGTGGGGGCGAGTGCCGAGCTGGTGCTGCCCGGTGTGGCGCCGGAGGTGCTCGGCCACGGGCTGCATGAGCGCACGGTGGCGTTGCTCGCGCAGCTGCGCGACGGCAACGGAGAGATCCGGACGGTACGGGACCTGATGGACGATGATGCGGCCTGGGAGCGCGTGGTGGAGGCGGTGCGCGGCAAGCACGGCGCCTACATGGCGGACCCGGCGGCCACGCTCACCGGATTCCTCACCCATGAGCTCGATTCGACGGCGCGGGTCGTGCCCGGAGCTGCCACCATGTACGGCTTCATTCCCGGCATGGAGGCGGTAAAGGCCGCGCTTGACGCCGTCATCGCCGAAGTGGCGCCGAACGCACCCCAGGTCCCCGCCGCCCAGCGCGGCTAACCCCCACTTCCCGCCGAGACCGGCACTTGTAACACACCGAGACCGGCATTAGTTACACACCGAGACCGGTAGATATGGCGGTGGTCCGAGGCGCCCCGTGCCCTCTCGGACCACCGCCCCCAGCGCCCGAAGTAGAACGCCGCGTCAAAGGAGGACACCGTGCCCACCCGGTCCGCCCGCCCGATTCTGCCGGGCTACTACCCGGATCCGTCCATCTGCCGCGTGGACGGAGCTTTCTGGCTGGTCAACTCCAGCTTCGAGTACCTGCCGGGCGTGCCCGTGCACCGCTCCGCCGACCTGGTGCACTGGGAGCAGGTCGGTCACGCCTACGCCCGCCCCTCCGCCCTACCGCTGCCGGGAGGCGACGCCGGCTCCCAGGGCACCTTCGCCCCCACCATCCGCCACCACGACGGCGTCTTCTACGTGATCGTCACCAATATGGGGCAGGACCCGCTGAGCCAGCGCATCGTGCGCACCACAGATCCCGCCGCCGGCTGGTCCGACCCGGTGGAAGTGCCCGACACCCCGGGCATCGACCCGGACCTGTGCTGGGACGAGGAGGGCGTCTGCCACCTGAGCTGGCGCGGAGTGTCCTTCGAGACCGGCACCGCGGTATCCACGCTGCGCTCGGTGCCGATCGACCCGGACACCGGCCGACGCCTGGGCGAGCCGGTCGAGTTGTGGCAGGGCACGGGCATGCGCGACGCGGAGGGGCCGCACCTGTACCGCCGCCGCGGTTGGTGGTACCTGCTGCTGGCCGAGGGCGGCACCGGCATCGGGCACTGCGTGACCATGGCGCGCGCCCGCGAGCTGACCGGCCCGTGGGAGGAGCACCCCGGCAACCCGATCCTCACCCACCGCTCCACCGACCATCCGGTGCAGGCCACCGGGCACGCCGACCTCGTCCCACTCGACGCCGACGGATGGGACGGGGCGCGCTTCGCCATGGTGCACCTGGGCATTCGCCAGCTGGAGCCCTTCCCCGGCTACCACGTCAACGGCCGGGAGACCTTCCTGGTCGGCGCAGACTGGGAGGGGGACTGGCCGGTCGTCATCGAGGACCGCTACGCGGAGGCGATCGCCGCGCGCGACGCCGCCTCCACGCACACCTTCACCGATGAGTTGCGCGGCAGGCCCGGACCAGTGGCCGACGCCGACGCTCCCTGGGATCTGCCCGACCGGTGGGTCTCCCCGGGCGGGCTCGCCCGTGCCGCACTGGCGCGCGACGCGGCCGGGAGACTGACGATCACTGCGCCCGGCGACGACGCCGCGCCGCGCCCGCTTCTGGCCGTCCGTTGCCGCGACTCCGCCTGGCGGACTGAGGTGGAACTGGCTGTGGAGTCGGGCGCCGTCGTCGAGCTGTGCGTGTACCTGGACCCCGGTCACCGGGCCGCCGTGCGCTGGGACGGGGACCGTGCCGTGGCCGTCGCGACCGCGGCGCCGTTTGAGCAGACTCTTGGCGAGTTGACGGCAGCGGACTTGAAGGGGCTGCAGAGACGGGCGTTGCGGATGTGGGTGAGCGCGCAGCTCCCGGAGTCGGGATTCTTCGGGCAGCGCGTGCCCGACGAACTGGTGCTGGGCGTGAGCGTGGATGGGCGAGACATAGAGCTGGGCCGGCTGGACGGCCGCTACCTGTCCACCGAGGTCGCCGGCGGTTTCACCGGCCGGGTTGTGGGCGTGCGCGCAGTGAGCGGCACGGCAACCATTGAGCGCTTCATTTACCAACCGCTGTAGACACGTCAGGCTCGGGCAGGATGAGCCCGGTTGACGGCTGTACGGCTGTGCACGTCTCCGCGAGGCCCATTCCTACAGTCCACACGATTCCGCGGTTCTACCGAAACCGTTAGCGGCCGTGGGTTGCCTCCTGTGTGCGCCGAGGTGCCCGTTGCGCACTGGAGCACTATCACCCAACTCCAGCCCAACTGACAATTCCGCGCAATACCAACAAAACGCGGATCTACCTGGCTCAGCCCGGCTGCTGCTGGCGCAAGAACACCCGCCGATTCAGTCGCAGCGCACCCGCACCGCCATCCAAGGGCGGCTCGGAAGCGGCACGTAGGCCCTGCCGTTCACCCCAGCGGCCACCTGCTCGATCGTCATGTTCCACGTGCCGACGACTCCCGCTCGCCGCTAAACGGCGCTCCGGCACCGTAACCGCGGTCCGAAAGGGCTGGGCAGTGCCGAAAGGTCGGCGGGTAGTTCTCCCCCCATCCGCGGCCGACGGCGTCGTGGAGGGCTGCGGGTCATCAGTCCGCAATACGCGCCGCCGGAGTCCACAATTCATCCTCGTCGCAGGGCTCGCCCAACACCTGTGGAGAGTCGGCGGTCTCCGCGTGCGCGAAAGCCGCAACTGTCCGAGCATCAGTTCATGGACACCATCCCCGCGCCACCCCCGCTGCCCACGATTGAGTTCACTTATGCCGGGCGCCCCAGCAGGTCCCGTGCCGGTGACACCCGTGTGCAGATCGCTCCCGGCGTCGCCTTGCTTCCGACTCCCGGGCGGGCGGTGTGGGCGCAGCAGCGCGAGGTCGGCCTGGCCCGGTGTGTGGCCGCCGTGCACTCGGCCAGATCCGCAGTAGTACTCACCCACGAGGCGGCGGCACTCGTGCACGGACTGTGGCTGCGCCATGGCGAGACCGATATTCGCATCGCAGTGCCCACGAATCCCAAGCGCACCCGGCTTCCCTTGGCTCCGGTCGCCTTCACGGACGGGAACCTCCCGCACCTTTCCGGAGCGGGTCGCGTCGTCGGCCTGCGGCGCCGCCGTTCCCGACTGCAGGACGAACATGTGGAGGTGGTGAACGGGCTTCCGGTTACGACTCTGCTTAGAACAGCGGTCGACTGCGCCTTCGACCTGCCTGCGCGAGAGTCGATCACAATCGTCGATTCGGCCATGCGTGCGCTGTGCCAACCCGACCGATTCAGCCCGCAGCAGGCGAAGGCAAAGTGGGAGCGCGTTCGTCCCCAGCTGCTGGCGGCGGTTGGGGCGGAAGGCCCACGGCGGGGAGCGGTGCGCGCTCGCGCCGTCGCTGCCATGGCGAGCCCATTCTCGGAGTCGCCAGGCGAGAGCCTGACGCGGCGTCTGGTCGTGGCGCTCGGGTTGCCCGGGCCGGAGTTGCAGCACGAAATCATGCTCGACGCCGACGGCCACCGCTTCCTCGATCTCGCCTGGCCGGACCTGCGGTTGGCGATCGAGTTCGACGGCCGCAGCAAGTACAGCTTGAATGACGACCTCTGGGAGGAGAAGCTCCGGCAGGACGCCATCGGCGCCATGGGATGGTCATTCATACGGGTGACGTACGCGGACCTCAACGACGAGGAGCGGCTGACCGCGAGAATCATGGAGCGCATGCCGCCGAGCGTGACGCTGCGTGCCCGCCGCGTTCCCGGGCTGTGGGAGTAGCGCGGGTCGAGTATCAATCGCGGCGAGCACCCGCGCGGGTAAAAAGGTCGTTCTCGGCCGGGCGATGACATGTTTGCCCGCCCGAGGACGTACTCGGGCGCCCGAGGACGTATTCGCCACGCCGAGGTCGTTTTGGGGCTCATGAGGACGTAGTCGAGCAAGCACACAGGGTCGTATTCGGGCCGATGAGGACGTATTCGGGCTCACGAGGTCGCACTCGACCACTGTTATGTCTCAGGACATCACAGTCGCACTCGACCACCCCACACCAGCCGAATACGACCTCGTACTCCCCAAACCCTCCACATCGTGGAGGGTTTCGGGCTGATGAGGACGTTTTCGCCGCGCCGAGGTCGTATTCGGGCCGATGAGGACGTACTCGCCGCGCCGAGGTTGTCTTCAGGTGAGCGCGGAGGTCGTCCTGGGGCTCACGCGGTCGTACCCGAGCCGCCGAGGAAGTCTTCGACCCGCCGAGGACGTACTCGGGAAGTCGGTGGTGGCGGCCGCGGACGGCTCGCCGTCCCCGTTGACTGCGCCCACCCCGGCAATTATTCTTTGAGTCGTTTCAACGCCCGCCCCTCGTCACCGCAGACGGAGCCACATCGTGTCAGTGCAGACATCGCAGACGTCCCCCGCGCCGCAGCAGCACGTTACTTCGGCCTCACCAAATGCCCCACTACCCGAAGTCTCGTTGTCCCAACCCGACGGCACCCTCCCCGCTGCCCACCCCTCCACCCCCGAGGCTGCGCTCACCGCCGCCGCCTTGCCCGACCCCGTCGGCGAGCTGACCGCCCCCACCCACCTCAAGTTCGAGCAGTACCTGCCCGGTGACGTCCTGGGCGGAGCCTCCCCCACCCCCCGCCTGTCCTGGGAAATCCCCACCGCCCCAGCCGGCTGGTCCCCCACCGACGCCGAGGTGGAGCTCACCCGCACCGATCCCGCCGGCAACCCACTCGGCAGCCCGCAAACGCTCCCGCTGGCCACCGCCGACGGCGTCCTGACCGCCTGGCCCGCCGTCGCGCTGGCCTCTCGCGAGCGGGTGGTGGTGCGGGTACGCGTGACCGGCTCGGTCGCCGTCGCCGCCTCCGCCACCACCCCGGCCACTGCGGTGCCCGCCACCACCGGATGGTCAGAGCCCGCCGTCTACGAAGCCGGCCTGCTGGATGCCGCCGACTGGCAGGCCCTACCGGTGGGCCCCGCCTGGCCCGAGAACCCCGAAAGCGACCGCCGCCCGCCCCGGGTGCGTCACGAGTTCACAGTCGACCGCCCGGTGGTTTCCGCCCGCGCCTACGTCAGCGCCCACGGGCTCATTCGCGCCGAGCTCGACTCTGCCCGCATCGGCACCGACGAGCTGGTGCCCGGTTGGACCGTGTACGGGCAGCGGCTGGTCGCACGCACCTACGACGTCACCGGCCAGCTGCTGGACGCCTCCCCCGCCGGCGATGGCGTCGGCACTCATGCGCTCGGCGCGCAGCTGGCAGACGGCTGGTACCGCGGACACATCGGCTTCGACGGCGGCTACCGCAACCTGTATGGCGACGACGTCGCCGCCATCATCCAGCTCGAGCTCACCCACGCCGACGGCAGCCGCAGCACCGTCGCCACCGGCCCCGAGTGGCGGGCCGGCGCGGGCGAGATCCTGTTCACCGGCCTGTACGACGGCGAGACAGTCGATGCCCGCCTGACCACTCCCGGCTGGTCCGCCCCCGGCTTCGACGACGACGCCTGGTCACCGGTAGCGGTGGGCGACTCCGACGCCGAGCGGCTGATCATGCCGCTGGATGCCCCGGTGCGCGCGCAGGAGACCCTGCTCCCGGTGGCGGTCACCGTGCAGGAGCGGCAAGCGATGCGCATCGGGGAGGCTGAGATCGAGACCTCCCCGGAGCGGGCGCTGATCGACTTCGGCCAGAACATTTCCGGCCGCCTGCGTATTCGCGTGGCCGGCCCGGCCGGCACCACCATCACCTTGCGGCACGCCGAGGTGCTCGAGCACGGCCAGTTGGGCACGCGCCCGCTGCGCGGTGCCGCCGCCACCGACCGCTACACCCTGGCCGGCGACGGCGTGGAGGAGTGGGAGCCGGCTTTCACCATCCACGGCTTCCGCTACGCCGACGTCTCGGGCTGGCCCGGCGGGGCGGCGGCGGCCAAGCGGGACATCGAGGCCGGGGCGATCACCGCCGTCGTCGTGCACACCTCAATGGAGCGGCTGGGCGCCTTCGAATGCTCGGACGCCAGAGTGAACCGCCTGCATGAGAACTCGCGCTGGTCCATGCGGGACAACTTCGTCGCCCTGCCCACCGACTGCCCGCAGCGCGACGAGCGTCTGGGCTGGACCGGCGATATCCAGGCCTTCGCCCCCACCGCCGCCTTCCACTACGGCTGCACCGGGCTGCTGTCCTCCTGGCTGGCGGACCTGGCCATCGAGCAGCAGGCGCATGGCACCGTGCCCTGGTACGTGCCCGTGATTCCGGGCGGCCTGTGGACGCCGCCGCGGCCGGCGGCCGTGTGGGGCGACGCCGCCACCGTGGTGCCGTGGGAGCTGTTCCGGGCCACCGGCGACCGGGACCTGCTGGCGCAGCAGTACGACTCCGCCAAGGCGTGGGTGGACCTGGTGGACTCCCTGGCCGCGGATGACCACGTGTGGGACTCCGGCATGCAGCTGGGCGACTGGCTCGACCCCTCCGCCCCGCCGGACAACCCCATGCAGGCGATGACCGAGCCACACCTGGTGGCCACGGCCTTCTTCGCCCAGTCGGCCCGGATAGTGGCCGGTTGGGCGCGGGTTCTGGGCCAGGAGGAGGACGCCGCCCACTACGCCGCCCTGGCGGACGCGATCGGGGAGGGCTTCCGCGCCCGCTTCACCGACGGCGCTGGGCGCATGACCTCAGACACCCAGACCGCCTACGCCCTGGCGATCACCTTCGACCTGACCGGATCGGAGGGCAACCGCAAGGTGGCCGGTAACCGCCTGGCGGAGCTGGTGGAGGCCTCCGGCGGGCATGTGTCCACCGGCTTCGCGGGCACGCCCGTGCTCACCGGCGCGCTTAGCGCCACCGGCCACGTCGACGCCGCCTACCGGCTGCTGCTGACGACGACGTGCCCGAGCTGGCTGTACACGGTGACCATGGGGGCAACCACCACCTGGGAGCGCTGGGACTCCATGCTGCCCGACGGGAGCATCAACCCCGGCGACATGACCAGCTTCAACCACTATGCCCTGGGCGCGGTGGCGGCCTGGCTGCAGCGCGGCGTCGCGGGCATGGCTCCCGCGGCGCCCGGCTACCGAGTGATCGAGGTGGCCCCGGCCCCGGGCGGGGGCCTGACCCACGCCGAGTCCGTGCACCGCACCCCCTACGGCTGGGCGGCCGTGGCCTGGCGGCTGGTGGACGAGGCCGGACACGAGATCACCTCGCAGGCGGCAGCGGCCGGGCAGGGGCGGCTGGAGGTCGACGTCGTCGTCCCGGTCGGGGCGAGCGCACGCGTCACGCTGCCGGGCCGGGAGGGCGAGGAACCCATCGAGCTGTCCCACGGCCGCCACCACCTGGTGGCCTGAGGCAGAGCCAGTGGGCCGGCGTGCGAGCCGATGCCGCTGCCACGCCGACCTCACCGGAGTAGCCGACAACCGACCGCGGACAGGAGTAGTGCTCATGACCGATGGCCCTGAAACCGATCGGGACACCGCCGCCATCCCGGACTCCGTCCGCACCACCCTGAAGCTGCCCGCTGCGGACGGACCCGCCTCCCGCGCCATCCACGAGGTGCTGGAGGTCCCGATGCCGGACGGGACCGTGCTGCGCGCCGACGTCGTGCGTCCCGCCGACGCCGCCGCCCACCCGGCGCTGCTGACCCGCTGCCCCTACTTCGGCGCCTGGCGCCCCATGGTTGCCGAAGTCACGGGCGCGGACCCGGCCACGCCCGGCCTCATGGCGGGGGTGCTGGGCATGCAAGCGGGCGTGAGCCTGGATCGGGCTGTCGCCGCGGGTTTTACGGTGGTCGCCCAGGCCTGCCGCGGCACGGACATCTCCGACGGCGACTTCCGCTTCTACTTCGATGAGGCCGCCGACGGTACCGCGACGCGCGCGGCGCTGGCCGCGCTGCCCTGGTGCGACGGGAGGGTAATCACCTTCGGCAACTCCTACCTGACCACCACCCAGTTCACCGCTGCCCTGGCGAGCACCGAGAACCTGGCGGGCATGACCGCCTGGGTGTCTCCCTCCACCTATGACGATGACCTGGCCATGCGCGGCGGCGTGCTGCTGGAGGGTCCGTCCTATGAGTGGGCGCGTCAGCAGGTGCGCACAGGGCTGTGGCGCGACGGTCGCGCGGACGCCCCGCAGGAGGCGCTGCCCGAGCCCGTGGAGGACTTCACCCCATATCTGAAGCGGGTCGGGATCGGGCAGGCGGCACGCGATCTGGCGGCCGCGCACCGGGCCGGCGGGCACCTGGTGGACTGGGTGAACCATCCGCTGCACGACGCCTACTGGGAATCCGTCGCCTACCCGACCGATGCCCTGGCCGACTTGGACGTGCCGACGCTGCACGTGTCCGGCTGGTACGACCTGTTCCAGGGCGGCACCCTGCGCAATTTCACGGCCATGGCCTCCGGTGCGGCGGCGCGGGGCCGCCCCGGCGACGTACGCCTGGTAATCGGACCCTGGACTCACCTGACCTTCGACGGGCACCTGGCCGGGCGCGACTTCCCCGGCGGCGGCATCGACGACGTCGGCCTGGGCGAGTTGAGCCTGGACTTCTGGAAGGCGGTGCTCGGGGACGCGCAGGCGGCGGCGCGGCTGCCCCGCGACCCGGTACGCGTTTACATCATGGGCGCGGACCGGTGGATCGACCTGCCCGCCTGGCCCGCCCCCGACGCCGTCGAACAGGCTTGGCACCTGGGCGCGGGCGGAATACTGGACGCCCCAGGAGAGGGGCGGATTGAACCCGCCGCACAGTCCGACGGTGTCACGAGCACTGCGGCCGATGCGGTCTCGCCGCGGGAACGCTCCGCCCATGAGGCTGCTCCGGGCTTCACCGCCTGGGTGCATGACCCCGCGGATCCGGTGCCCACCGCGGGCGGCCAGATGCTAATGGGGCCGCCGGAGAACGCCGGCCCGCACGACCAGCGCGATGTTGAGGCGCGCGGGGACGTCGCGGCGTTCACCAGTGCGCCGCTGACCGAGCCGGTGACGATCCTCGGGCCGGTGCGCCTTGAGGCCTGGGTGGCGGCCGACGCCGTCGACGCCCACCTGCACGCCGCCCTGACCGACGTGGCCCCGGACGGCACCTCCACCCTGCTGACCGACGGCGTGCTGCGGCTCAGCGCCCGCGCCGGAACGGGTAGGCGCGACCCGCTCACACCGAGCGAGCCCGTGGAGGCGAAGGTGGACATGTGGGCCACCGGCGTGCACCTGCCGGCCGGACACCGCCTGCGCCTGGACCTGGCCGGCTCCAACTGGCCGCGCTACAGCGTGGCCGACCCAGCCGACGGCGCCCCGGTGACCATGCGGGTGCTGCACGACGCCGCCCACCCCAGCGCCGTCGTCGTCACCACCGTCGACCTGACGGCCCACCCCGCCGCTCCCCCTCACCGAGGTCGGTAGAAGTAACGTGCCGAATTCGGTCGAAGCGGCGCAATGCGGTCCGCTCCCGTTGGACACTGACCACTGCGCCATTCACCTCAGCAAAAGGACCAGCCATGACCATCCTGCGCGACGACTTCATCTGGGGCGCCTCCACCGCCGCCCATCAGGTGGAGGGCGACAACATCGCCTCAGACTTCTGGGCCGTGGAGCACTCCCCCGCCGGTTTGCTGCCGGAGAAGTCCGGCTCCGCCTGCGACTCCTTCCACCGCTACCGCGAGGACATCCGCCTGGCCGCCGCGGGCGGATTGAAGGCTTACCGCTTCTCCATCGAGTGGGCTCGCATCGAGCCGGCCGACGGCGACTTCTCCCGCGCCGCCCTGCTGCACTACCGGGACATGATTGACGCCTGCCACGAGTACGGCCTGGAGCCGATCATCACCCTGCACCACTTCACCTGCCCGCTGTGGTTCACGCTCGGCGGCGGCATCCAGCGCGCCGACGCCGCCGACCGCTTCGCCGCCTACGTACGCCAAGTCTCCGAGATCCTGCACGACGTGCGCTGGATCATCACCATCAACGAGCCCAACATCCTGAACCTGATGAGCGGCCTGACCGCCGTGATCGGCGAGAACCCCGGGACGGAGCGCGCTCCGGCCGGGGGCGTGGCTGCTGGTAACGCCGAACATGGGGCCGACGACGTCGAGGCGGCCGCGCCCACCGAGCGGATGGCCGCCCTGCCCGCCCCGTCGCTCGAGCTGGCACCCAAGCTGATCGCCATGCACGCCGCCGCCCGTGCCGTGCTGCGCCAGACCGTGCCGCAGGCGCAGGTCGGCTGGGCGATCGCCGCCCAGGCCTTCACCCCCACCCCCGGTAATGATGAGGCGTTCGAGCGGGTCTTCCACCACTGGGAGGGCGTCTACCTGGACGCCACCGGCGAGGACGACTTCATCGGCGTGCAGGCATACACCTCCCAGCCGGTGGACGCCTCCGGCCCCGTCCCGCACCCCGACTCGCCCGAGAACACGCTGACCGGCTGGGCCTACCGTCCCGACGCGCTGGGCATCAACCTGCGCCGCTACTGGGAGCGCTACGGCAAGCCCCTGCTGGTCACCGAGAACGGCATCGCCACCTCCGATGACGCCCGCCGCATCGCCTACACCACCGAGGCGCTGCGCGGCCTGATCGCGGCCGTGGCCGACGGCGCGGATGTACGCGGCTACTGCCACTGGTCACTGCTGGACAACTATGAGTGGGGCCGCTGGGAGCCGACTTTCGGGCTGATCGCCGTGGACCGCGAGCGCGACTTCGCCCGCATGCCCAAGCCCTCCCTGGCCTGGCTGGGGCGGATCGCCGCGGAGAATGCCGCCTCGCTCGAGCCCGGCGCCTGACTCCTGGCTTAGCCTGCGTCCACGATCTCCAGCACCACGCGCTGGTAGCGGGTCAGCGGCGGGGTGCCGGTGTCGGTGCCCTCGACGATCAGGTGGATCGCCTGGCCGGGGCGCGCCTGGGCGGGGACGGTGACGACGGCGGTGCCGGCGCCGTCGTCCTGGATGCGCGGCGGCGTCGGGCAGGGATTCGGCCCGGCCTCCGGGTAGGCCCACCAGCGCAGCAGCACGTGGTCGCCGTCGGGGTCGGTGGCGGTGGCGGTCAGGGTGACCACCTCGCCGGGGCGCACGCGGCGCACCAGCCCACTGCCGCCGTCGGGGTGCTCGACGACGACGGCCGGCGGGTGGTTGGCGTCCTCGTAGCGTGGCGTCACCGACCAGGTCAGGCGGGCGGCGAACTCGTTCTGCAGGGCCCGCCACCAGCGGGTCATGTGGTACTCGGGCGGGGCGGAGCCGTCGGCGGCGTGGTCGACCACCTGTTGGGGGTAGTCGGGCTGGGGCAGGCCGGGCAGGTCGAAGCGCATGTCGGAGGTGAGCGTGTCGGGCAGCTGCGGGTGGGGGACCTGGCGGCCGCCCCAGCCGCCGAAGGTGGCGTCCTCCCAGGAGTGCAGGCCGCTGGGGATCAGCAGGGTGAAGTTGGAGGTGTCGCCCTCGGAGATGAAAGAACCCGCCTCCTGCACCGGGCACCACACCCGGTAGCCCTCCGCGCGCAGCTGCGCCTCGGTCTTGCCCGTCTCGCCGAAGTAGTCCTCGGGGTCGAAGTCGGCGGCCATGCGCCGCCCGTCGCCCCACACCCGGTAGGCGGCCCCCAGGGGCCCGCGGGCGCTGACGTTCTCGCGCGTCCACTGCGGGCCAACGAGCTCGAGGTCCGCGGGGAGCAGCACGTCCCGGGTGGTGTATCCCCAGGCGCGGGTGGCGACCTCGCGGTGCTCCAGGCCGGGCCAGCGCGGCCGGATGTATTCACTCAGGGTGGAGTCCTGCTCCCCGAAGGAGGACAGCACCACCCGGTCCAGCACCCGCTGCTTCAGCGTCGGCCAGTCCTCCCGGCCTCCGAGTTCCTCTTCCAGGGTGCGCAGGGCGCGGGCGAAGGTGGAGATGCCGCCCCAGGCCTGGATGAACAGGGGGCGGGCGGCGTCCAGCAGCGCGCCGCCCTCGCCGGTGGCGGCGTCCGGGGTCAGCGCGATGTCCCGCAGCAGATCGGCGATGAGCGTTGAGCCGGGGGTGTCTTCGTCCATCTCCCCTTCGGCGGTGATGTTGCCCATGCGCACCAGGGAGCGCAGGTGGGCGGCGGTGGGGAAGCGGGGGTCGTGCACGCGCAGGGTGTCCTCCACTTGGGCGTAGGCGTCGATGGCCTCGTCGATGTGGAGCCTGTCACCGGGGGCGGGCCAGCGGTGGGAGGCGATGCCGCGGGCGGGGTCGCCGGCGTAGTGGAACTTGCTGCCCGCGTACACCAGGCCGCACAGGTCGATCTCGGCGGCGTGGGTGAGCAGGCGGATCATGGAGTTCAGGTCATCCAGCTCAGGGTCGGTGGTGACCACGACGCGGGGCCAGTCGGCCCGCGGGAAGGCTTCCTTGCGCATGGCCCCAGCGTGCCACATGCGCGGTTCGCTGCGAGATCTCGACGACGCCTGAACGGCCCATTAGGACGCCCGCACCGATATGCGTCTGTGCCCGCAGTTACACTGAGCCCGCCTTCTCCGGCACCTTCTCCCGGGACACCACTGTCCTGACAGCCGGGGAAGAAGGAGGTTGGGGAGGAGGTGAGGGCCGTGTCCAAACCGAAAGGCCGACACGCCAAAGTCCGGAAGGACAGGATTACGGCCCGGCAGGTGAGCGAGATAATTAACGACATCGCTCGCCTGGTCCGGGCCGTAGGTGTCCTGACGGATGCCCTCAGTAAGTGGTTCGGCTGAGCCGCTTACGTCGGGGAGTCATCCGGGTTGCTGCCGGGTGGCTCCCCCCTATTGTGCCCGCCCGCGCGCTCGCCTGACAAGGCCGAGCAAGTGGGGGATCGGCGTCGGCGGGGTGTCCCGCTCCCCTTCCATCAGCTTCAGACGGCGTCCCGCTCGCCGCGTACATATGGCAGCGGTCGCCAGCAGCGCTCGCCCGGGCAGCGGGCAGGCTACGCCACCAGCCCGGGATGTGCTGCAATGGGCCGGTGGATCGCACCGACGCCCCGCCCCGTGCAGACGACTCCGCGCCGCCGGACCCCACCGAGGCGCGCGAACTGCCACCGGTGCCCGGCTGGTTGGACGAGCCAACCGGCGAGCAGGCCCTGGCCTGGGCGGCGGCACGGACGGATGAGACGGTCGCCGCCTTCACTGACGACGTCGACTACCTGCGCCTGACCCAGGACCTTCAGGAGATACTCGACTCCCCGGACCGCATTCCCGCAGTCACCGAGGCCGCCGGCATGGTCTACAACTTCTGGACCTCCCCGGAGCACCCCCGCGGAGTGTGGCGGCGCACCACCTGGGCGTCATACGCGGCCGGGGCCCCCTCCCGCCCGCCGCGCCCCGACGACGCCTCCGCCACCGAGTGGGAGGTGCTGCTCGACCTGGATGCTGAGCGCCGTCGGCGCGGCCACGACCTGGCCTGGGCGGGGGCGCAGGTGCTGCAGACCGGCCCGCTGGCAGGACGCCGCGCCCTGGTGAGCCTGTCCGACGGCGGGACGGACGCCACCACCACCCAGGAGTTCGACCTGGAAGAGCGGCGCTTTCTGGGGACGGCCGAGGGCGGCTTCCGCAAGCCCCTGTCCAAGGGCACGCTGACGTGGGGCGCCGACGGCGACACCTGCCTGCTTTCGGACGACTTCGGTGCCGGGTCGCTGTCGCCGGCCGGACTGCCGCGCCAGGCGCGTCGCCTGCGCCGCGGGCAGGCGCCCCGGGACGCCGAGGTGCTGATCACCGGCGCCGCGGATGCGATCGTCACCCGGGCCAGCTGCGATGCTTGGGGCCGCACCTGGCTCATGAGCATGGACGGCATGGGTGACACCCGCGTGTGGTGGCTGCCCGACGACGCCGTCGTGCCCGTCGGCGAGGCGGAGGCGCGGCAGGCGCTCGCGGCCAGGGATGAGACGGTGCCAGCAGGTGCGATCCGGATCGAGGCACCGCCGTCGGCCTCCGTGGGGGTGGGACGCGACTGGGTGACGATCCAGCTGCGTGAACCCTGGGAGGTGGCGGGGGAACGCTACGAGGCGGGCATGCTGCTGGCCGCTCCACTGGATCAGTGGCTGCGCGGGGAGCGCGACGGGCTGGAGGTGCTGTTCGCCCCCACGTCCTCGTCCTTCCTGTCCGCCGCCACCTGGACCCGCCACCACCTGGTGCTCACGGTGCTGGACGACGTCGCCGGTCGGCTGGAGGTGTGCACGCCGCCGTCGCAGCGTGAGCCGGAGGCGGGCGAGCACGCCGTCGGCCGGGGCGGATGGCACCACCACTGGATCGACCTGACGGGCGCCGCCTACCGCCCGAGTGAAGCCGAGGTAGCCGCGGCCCCGGACCCCACCGAGCTGCGGCCGGGCCGCCCCCTGCTGGAGGTGAGCGCGCAGGCGGTGCGGCAGCGGGACACCGACTACCTGTTCATCTCCGCCTCGGGGTGGACCACCCCGCCCACGCTCACGCTCGCCCGCCTGACCGAGGCGGGCGAGGTGACCGGCATGTCGGTGCTGCGGCAGGCGCCCGCCCGCTTCGACGCCCGCGGAGTGCGGGTCAGCCAACACGCTGCGGTCAGCGCGGACGGCACGCGCGTGCCCTACTTCCAGATCGGTCGGCCACGCACCGGAGCGGATGCAGGCGAAGGTGGAACGGCCCCAGGCCCGACCCTGCTGTACGGCTATGGCGCCTTCGGCACCAGCCAGACGCCCTGCTACCAGCCACTGACCGGGAAGGCGTGGCTGGAGCGGGGCGGCACCTACGTGGTGGCCTGCACCCGTGGCGGCGGCGAGTACGGTCCCGGCTGGCACCTGGCGGGCACCGGCCAGGGCCGGAGGCGGGTGGTGGAGGACTTCGCGGCGGTGGCGCGCTCCCTGATCGACCGCGGGGTGACCACCGCGAAGCAGCTGGTGGTGCACGGCGCCAGCGCGGGCGGGCTGCTCGCGGGTGAGATGCTCACCTGCCACCCCGAGCTGATCGGCGGGGCAATCGCGGAGGCGCCACTGCTGGACCTGGAGCGGTACACGCGGCTGCTGACCGGCGCCATGTGGCGCTCCGAGTTCGGGGACCCAGACAATCCCGACGAATGGGAGACCATGCGGTCCCTGTCCCCCTTCCACGCCCTGGTGCCGGGGCGGGAGTATCCCCCGCTGCTGCTGCTCACCTCCACCGCCGACGACCGCGTGCACCCCGCGCACGCCCGCGCCATGGCCTACCGGATGCGCGCACTGGGGCTCGCGGCCGGATATGTGGAGCAGAGCGAGGGCGGGCACGCCGGCACGGCGGTCTCTGCCCAGCGGGCCGCCACCAGCGCGCTCATCCACGCCTTCGCCTGGCGGGCGGCCGCCGGCGAGGACGTGCACCCCGGCTCGCAATAGGGCGCAGAGGAGTGCGCCCGGCACCGCCCTCCCTAACAGCAGGACATCAGTTCTTACGCTGGAAGCGCGCCTTGAGGCGGGCGACACGCTCATCCCAGGAGTCCTTGCGATCCTGACGGCGCTGCTCGCGCATGACGCGGCTGGCCTCCTTGTCCGCCGCCTCCGCGGCAGCCTCGGCCGCCTCCAGCTCGGCGAGCACGTCCACTGCGGCACGCCGCAGCACGACGCCGTCTTGGGACGCGGCCAACCCGTCCAGTACCTCCGGCGTCACCTCGTTCACCTCTGCGAGGATCGCCGTCGTGCCCGCGGGCAGACGGGAGCTAAACTCGCCGACGATGGTCTCGTTGCGGCCCAGCCGCTTGCTGTCAGCGATGGATCCAACCAACGCGCCGGTGCCCCAGCCGAGCAGCACGCCCAGCGGGCCACCGAGAATGCCGACGAACATGCCCACCAGGCCGCCGGTGCTTGCTCCGGCGCCGATGACCGCGTCGCTGCCCTCCGCCAGGTGCAGGCGGCCGTCGGGCTCGCGCTCCGCAATGATCGCCGAGGCGACGCCGATGCGCCCCTCACGGGAGGCCCCGCGCAGGTCGCTCAGCGTCTCATAGGCCTTGCTCGACTCCGTGAAGGTGACGACGGCGAAGTTATGGTCGGTCATGTTCTGCTCCTTCCGTGACGCACGGCGTCCCTCACCGCGCGTTCGGTGAACAGTCAACCGGCCGCATCCCGTAACAGCCATGGTCCCGCGACCAGAATTCGCCCATGCCGTCGTGCAACTTGCACAAGGCGCGCGTTGCGCGCACAGTTTTCGTCATGATTCCCGACGCCGCACCGGAGCCGCTGGGACTTCCCGAGCAGCTGCGCCACGAGTTCGTACGAAGGCTCACCAACCGTGCAGACAGCGAGGCCGCCGCAACTCTTAGACAAGTTGCACGCGACCTGCCGGACCTGGTGGTCGACGCCGAGCTGCGAAGACTGACCACCGAGGTAATCAAGGGTTCCTTTCAGTCACTCAGCACTACGCTTCTGCTGGAGACCTCCGGGCAGGACCCCTTGCTCGCCGCGACGGAGGAGATCGTCCAGCACTTGGCGGACCGGGGTGCCGCGGCAGACGTCGTCGAGTCCGTGTTCCTCAATGCCAGCAGGGTGTTCGTCAGGGATGTGGTGTCCACGGCGGTAGAGGTGCTGCCCGCCGGCATGACGTCGCAGGTGCTGCCGCCCCTGGTCGACGTCGTGCTGGCTCAGCTCGCGGCGCGGCACCGCAAAACGGTGGGAGCCTTCTTCGAACGGCGGCAACGCCGTCAGCAGCGCAGCGACGCGGCCCTCCAGGCACGTCTCCGTTCGGTCCTGGACGGTGAGGTCACCGACGGCGCAGTGGCCTCCCGCCTGCTCGGGTATCCGGTGAGTTCCTGGAATATTGCCGCCGTGGTGCGGACCAAATATGACTTCGACGAGGCGATCAGCGGATTGGAGCGACGGCTACGTGAGACGTTGCCGACCGAAAGGACGCTGGTCGTGAACTTGGCGGAGGACACGGCGGCCCTGTGGTCCTCCTGCCAGTCGCAGCCCGCCCAGCAGCACTGGGCGGAGCAGATCCGTAAGGACGAATCCCTGGTCGGTGCCTTCGGGCAGCCGGAGTGGGGCATCACCGGTTTTGTGCGAACCTATGAGCAGGCCACGGCGGCGTTCAGAGTGGTCAGCGCGTCGGGGAACGGACCCAGAGCGGCAGATTACAGCGAGGTAGCGCCACTGACCTTCATGCTGCACAGCCCGGAACACACCCGACGCTGGCTCGGAGCCACGCTCGGCCCACTGGCAGGCGGGACCGCGGACGCGGAGCGGCTGCGCTTCACCCTGCGCCACTATTTGGCAGCAGGTGAGAACGGAAGCGTCACTGCTGAACGCCTCTACGTTCACCGCAATACGGTCAACTACCGCATTGCCCAAGCGGTCGGCATGCTTCCGGACGGTTTAGAGGGGCACCGAACCGACATCGCCCTGGCACTCGACCTGCTGGCATGGATTCCCGATGCCGCCGACCCGGTGACGCCCTGACCGGCCACCCGCGCCGACTGGGACGACCGCGGCCGAGGACGGCGTTCATCGGACTGCCCGCCCCGAGTACTTCCGCTTAGCCGCCCCCATCCGCGCCCGTCGTCAGTCGTCTACTACGCTACTTCACCGTTAGGTACGCCGGTTAGACCTTTGCTGAACGGCCCATAGCCATTCAGCAAACCCCTAAGTGGCGTAGCAGACGGCGAACCGGCGCAGTAGACCCCCGGAGGAAATCGCATGGTCAAGAAGCCGCCCGTAACTATGGGCAAGGAGAGGCTCGCCGCCTTCATGGACGCGGTCCTTGCCATCATCATCACCATCCTCATCCTGGACCTGCCTCAGCCCGAGGTGGTCAGCCCTGCGGGGCTGTGGCAACTGCGCAACGAGTTGCTGGCCTATACGGTCTCCTTCGCCTGGCTGGGCCTGCTGTGGGCGCGCATTCACTACGAGTGGGACCCGGCCGTTTTGGTAACCCGCACGACAGTGGGCCTGAGCCTGCTGCTGCTCTTCTTCGCCTCGTTCTTCCCGTACACCACGACGCTGGTCGCCCAGAATCCGGGCAACAGCACCGCACAGGTGCTCTACGGCCTGGTCTTCCTGCTGACCTCCGTCAGTCGCGTCGCCGTGCACCATTCACTGCGGGCCGCCGACCCGAACAATCAGGCGCTGGTTCCGCTGCGCCGCGATCGCCGGGCCCTGGCGCCGGCGGAGTGGGCAATCCAGATCCTGGGGCTGGTGCTGGCCGCAGTCTGGGTGCCACGTGTGATGACGGTGGCGCTGCTGGGAGGCATCGTCATCAGCCTGGTCGCTTACCTGCAGCGGCGCGGAGACTGAGCGCTCATGCGGCAGCCCGCCGTCGCCACCTCTCCACCAAGATCGGTAGAACTTGCATGCCCAAGCCGGTAGCAGGATTGCCATTCTCCCCGTTGGCCACAGATCACGTCGATCGGCCACTACCTAATCTACCGGGAAGCTGGTAAAAGACCCCTGTGAAGACCGTACGTACCCTCCTGCGCAGCCTGCGCGAGTACCGCAGGCCATCACTGCAGGCACCGCTGTTCATGGTGGGCGAGGCCGGGCTGGAGTGCGTCCTGCCACTGCTGATGGCCGAGCTCATCGACACCCTCACCGGCCGCTCCATGGGCCCGATCCTGCGCATCGGCCTGGTTCTGGTGGTCATGGCACTCATCTCGCTCGTGTGCGGCGTCATGTCCGGCGTGCGCGCCGCCACGGCGGCCGCCGGCCTGGCACGCAACCTGCGCCAGGACCTGTTCTACCGGGTACAGGAGTTCTCCTTCGCAGACATCGACCGCTTCTCGACATCGTCGCTGGTCACCCGCATGACCACCGACGTCACCAATGTGCAGAACGCCTACCAGATGATCATCCGCGTTGCCGTGCGCGTCCCGCTGATGGTCATCTTCTCCATCATCATGACGCTCACGATCAACGCTCGACTGGCGCTGATCTTCATCATCATGCTGCCGCTGCTCGGGGGCGCGCTGATCGGCCTGGCCGCCTACGTGTTCCCAATCTTCAGGCGGATCTTCAAGAAGTACGACGCCCTGAACAACTCCGTGCAGGAGAACGTCTCCGCGATCCGGGTGGTGAAGTCCTTCGTCACCGAGGAGCACGAGAAGACGAAGTTCCGCGCCGCCTCCCAGCAGGTGCGCAGGGACTTCACCTACGCCGAGAAGATCCTGGCTCTCAACGGCCCGATCATGGTCTTCTTCATCTATGTGTCGCTGATGCTGGTCAACTACCTGGGCGCCCGGGTGGTAGTAGGCAGCGGCGGTACCGAGCTGACCACCGGCGAGTTCTCCTCGCTGATGACCTATGGCGTGCAGATCCTGGCCTCGATGATGATGCTCGCCTTCATCTTCGTGATGGTGTCGATGTCGGTGGAGTCCGCCAACCGTATCGCCGAGGTCATCGAGCACCGCCCCACCCTCACCTCCCCCGCCGACGGCCGCACCGAGGCTCCCGACGGCGAGGTCCGCTTCGAGGGCGTCTCCTTCCGCTACTCCGCCGATGCCCAGGCCGACGTTCTGCACGACATCGATCTGACCATCCCGTCGGGCTCCACCCTGGGGATCGTCGGCGGCACTGGCTCGGCTAAGACCACACTCATCCAGCTAATCTCCCGCCTGTACGACGTCACCTCCGGACGGGTGAGCGTCGGCGGCGTCGACGTGCGCGAGTACGACTTGGAGTCCCTGCGTGACGCCGTCGCCGTCGTGCTGCAGAAGAACGTCCTGTTCGCCGGCACCATCAAGGACAACCTGCGCTGGGGCGACCCGGAGGCCACCGACGCCCAGCTCGTCCGCGCCTGCGAGCTGGCCCAGGCCGACGAGTTCATCCGTCAGTTCCCCGACGGCTACGACACCCGCATCGAACAGGGCGGCACCAACGTCTCCGGCGGGCAGAAGCAGCGCCTGTGCATCGCCCGCGCCCTGCTGAAGAAGCCGCGGATCCTGATCCTGGACGACTCGACCTCCGCCGTCGACACCCGCACGGACGCCCTGATCCGCCGGGCCTTCGACCAGGAGATCCCCGACACCACCAAGATCATCATCGCCCAGCGGCTCTCCTCCGTTGAGCACGCCGATCAGATCATCGTGCTCGACGACGGCCGCATCCTGGAGCGCGGCACCCATGCGGAGCTGATGGCCCTGGGCGGCGAGTACCAGCAGATCTACGAGTCGCAGAATCGCACCAGTCAGGAACAGGAGGTGGCGTGATCATGGCGCGCAACCGCACCGACCGGCCCGAGGAGCGTCCCGACGCCGAGCAGCCGGAGGCCGTCGTCGAGGCCAGCGCCACCGCACAGCACCCCGATGGCCAGTCTGACCCGCACGACCTGCCGCACATCGACCGCCCGGCGCGTCGGCTGCTGGCCTACGTCTTCCACTACTACCCGTGGCAGCTGATCGTCGTCGCCATCAGCATCGTGATCGCCTCGGTGGCATCCACGGTCGCCTCCATCTTCATGCAGCGGGTGGTCGACGAGGTGATCACCCCCGGCCTGAGCGCGGGCCTAGACGCCGTCATGCCCACGCTGGTGCGGATTATCACCGCCATGGGCGTGGTCTACGCCCTCGGGGTGATCACCAGCTTCCTGTACTCACGCATCATGGCGGTGGTCACGCAGGGCTCGCTCAAGCACATGCGCGACGACATGTTCGACCGTATGCAGTCCCTGCCGATCAAGTACTTCGACACCCACGCCCACGGCGCGATCATGTCGACCTACACCAATGACACCGACGCCGTGCGCCAGCTGATCGGCCAGTCGGTGCCCACGCTCATTCAGTCCGGCCTGACGCTCGGGGCGATGCTGGCGATGATGCTCTACTACAGCCTCTGGCTGACGATCCTGGTGCTGGTCGTGGCCGCGATCATGGTCGCCGCCACCCGCAGCCTGGGCGGGAAGTCCTCGCAGTACATGGTCGCCCAGCAGCAGTCACTGGCCACCGAGGAGGGCTTCATCGAGGAGATAATGGGCGGGCAGAAGGTCGTCCAGGTCTTCAATCACGAGGAGGCCGCCAAGGCCGACTTCGACGTCCTGAACCGGCAGCTGTTCTCCGACTCGGAGAAGGCCAACCAGTACGGCAACATCCTCGGCCCCGTCATGGGCAACCTCGGCAACCTGCTGTACGTGCTGATCGCCTTGGTTGGCGGCCTGCTCATTCAGCTGCAGGTCACCAACATCGGCTTCGCCGGCATGGGCACCATCACCGTCGGCATCATCGTCTCCTACCTGACGATGGTGCGGCAGCTGTCCCAGACCATCAACCAGGCCTCTCAGCAGGTGGCGCTGATCGCCATGGGCCTGGCCGGCGCCGGCCGAGTCTTCGCCCTCATCGACGAGCAGCCCGAGCAGGACGGCGGGTATGTGGGCCTGGTCGACGCCGTCGAGACGGCCGACGGCGGTGTCCAGCCCGCCGACCGCAAGACCGACGTGTGGGCCTGGCGCCACCCCCACCAGGCGGATGGCACCGTCACCTACACGCGGCTGCGGGGCGAGATCGTCATGAAGCACGTGGACTTCTCCTACGACGGCGTCAAGGAGGTCCTCCACGACGTCTCCCTGTGGGCCAAGCCGGGGCAGAAGATCGCCTTCGTGGGCGCCACCGGCGCCGGGAAGACCACGATCACCAACCTGATCAACCGCTTCTACGACATCGACGACGGCAAGATCCGCTACGACGGCATCAACATCAACAAGATCGCCAAGGCAGACCTGCGCCGCTCGCTGGGCGTGGTGCTCCAGGACGTGCGCCTGTTCACCGGCACGGTCATGGACAACATCCGCTACGGGCGCCTGGACGCCACTGACGAGGAGTGCATCGAGGCGGCGAAGCTCGCGAACGCCGACGGCTTCATCCGCCGTCTGCCCCAGGGGTACCAGACGGTGATCTCGGGCGATAGCTCGAGCCTGTCCCAGGGACAGGCTCAGCTGCTGTCGATCGCCCGCGCCGCCGTCGCCGACCCGCCGGTGATGATCCTGGATGAGGCCACCAGCTCCATCGACACCCGCACCGAGGCACTGGTGCAGGCCGGCATGGACAACCTCATGCGGGGGCGGACGGTGTTCGTGATCGCCCACCGGCTGTCCACGGTGCGCAACTCCGACGCGATCATGGTGCTGGACCACGGCCGCATCATCGAGCGCGGCAACCACGACCAGCTCATCGAGCAGCGCGGCACCTACTACCAGCTCTACACCGGCGCCTTCGAGCTGGAGTAGGCCAGGACGAACTGGAGTCGCCCTGGAGCGGCAGGGGTAACCCCGGGGTGCCCCAGGAACCACCCCGCAGTCCCCCTTCACCGAGGTCGGTAGACGTTACGTGCCGAGGTCGGTAGTAATGACACAGCCGCACTGTCGGCAGCTGTACCCATGCACGAGGAGGCTCCCATGATCCACATCATCGCCACGTTCGCCGTCCGGCCCGACGCCGTCGACGAGTTCACCGCCAAGGCCCGTCAGCTTGTGGAGGCCTCACGCGCGGAGTCTGGCAACGTCTCCTACGAGCTGCTGCGCGCCCGCGACGACGCCACTACCCTCACCTTCCTGGAGACATGGGCCGACGACACCGCCATCGAGGCGCACAACGCCTCCGCGCACTTCACCACGCTCATCCCACAGCTGATCGCCCTAACGACCAGCGATCCGGCCATCGTCCAGTACGAGCCGGCCTGATTTCCATCGCCCCAGGGCATACGGCTCTCCCGGTTTGAGGCGTGATGGTGCCGGCTGGGGATTGACAATTGGTGGCCGTGTTCGGGCGCGGGGGGTCGTCTCGCGCTGATGCGGTCGTGTTCGGGCAGGCAGGAACGTCGTCGGCGCCGTTGCGGGTGCGGACGGCTCGTGTGTTTGGACAACGGTTCGCCAGGTAGCGGCGAGAACCGCAACCAGCCAACCCACCGCACTCGCCAACACGAAGAACCGGATGTGTCATGTATCCGTCGAACCCGGGCGCCCATGTTCTCGACCAGACTGATGCACCCCTCCAGGCCGAGGCCGCCGCGCCCGTAGGCGTCCTGGAGCGCATACAGGGCCACTGCGCGTTTGAGAGTCATGTTTCCGCCCTTTCTCCTACATGTGGGAAGTAAGGCGGTCGGGACCGGGCGCGCGGAACTGCGAGCGCGGACGACCGCGCAGTTCCGGGGGAATAACCCTTTCAACCCCGGTACCCGGGAATCTGCGTCGGCTCCCGGCCAGCCCGGTCGTCGCCGGTCCGGGGCGGGATCACCCCGACCCCGTCGACGACGACGCCTCTCCCGCCTCCGCCCCGGCCACCCCGCGCCGGGAACGCCTCTTGTCCCCAAGTCGTCAAGGATGTATAAATGGCCCGTGTTCTCGTCATCCTCAATGTCTCCAGCGCCGCTGCTCCATGTCAAGCGGCGCCGGAGTGACGTGCGCATTGCAGCCACGTGGGGACGAAAACCGTTGAATCCGCGACGACAGCGCAGTTGACCCGTTCCCCGGCCCCCGCACCGCAGGCGCCCACGCCTTGCGACACCGTGTGCGAGTGGCCGGCGGGCATCACACAGCAGGTCCCCCTGGGCGTTCCATCTTCCGTGAGTGACTGCCCTTCCGGGGGCGGCGCTGGTCTGTCGCACTGACGACTCCGGCGCCCGTGGCGTGGTCCCGAGCACTCCCAAGGCTCCCCCGGCCGGGGGCGGTGACGCCCGCCGACTGTGCGTGTGCCCCAGGCACCCCAAGCCCCAGAGCGGACCTGCGCGGCGCGAAACGGCGTCGGCGACCCTGCTCCCCGCCAGGAACCGGCAGAACCCGGCGCCCACACCGCCCGCAGCCAGCCGGTCCAGGGGCCTGCCCGGTCCCCGTCGGCCCGCAGGCCCTCCTGGCCGCGCGGGGGCACCGGCACAGGTACGCAGGCAGGCCAGCACGAACGGGTCGGCAGATAACAGGAAGTCGAGATGAAGTACCAACAGGAAGGAGAACAAGACAATGCGGCGGTTGCTGCTGATGAGAGGGGCGCCCGGGTGCGGCAAGACCACCTGGGTACGTAGCCACGGGCTGGAGGACCAGGTGGTCTCCGCCGATCAGTTCCGCGAGCTGGTGTACCCGCGCGCCATGACCCTGGACGGTGCCACCTCGCTGCTGGGTGGCGCAGACAAGATGATCTGGCGGATGGTGTTCGACGCCGCCGAGGCGCGTATGGCCCGTGGAGCGACGGTCGTCGTCGACTCCACCAATCTGAGCTCCAAGGAGCAGAACCAGTGGCGTGAGCTGGCGCTGCGCCACCACTACCGGGTAGGCCTGGTGGACTGCCAGGAGGGCATTAGCGACGCCGAGCTGCGTCGGCGCAACATCACCCGGGGGCCAGACCGGCTGGATGAGTCCGCCCTGGAGCGCATGCTCCAGCGCGCCCAGGGCAACGCCGTGGTGAAGGGCGTAGAGCGGATCAGCCCCGATGACCCGGCCGCTGTGGCCAGGTTCTTCTCCTACGCGGATGACGTAGCCGACGTCGCTGCCGCCCCAGCCACTGGCGCATCCGAGGCCACAGCCACCGGCACCGGTCTGCTCTCCGGGGAGGACGTGATGCTCACCGCGCGGGGCGTAACGGTTATCGGTGACGTGCAGTCGTGTTCCCGTGCCCTGTCCCGGGCGCTGGCCGACACCCCAGACGGTGAGGTTATCGTGTTCGCCGGTGACCTGTTCGACCGCGGGCCTGACGCACTGGGCGTATTCGAGCAGGTGCGCGCCCTGGATCCCACCCGAGTGGTGCTGGTCCAAGGCAATCACGAGCTGCGGATGCTCGAGCTCATCCGCCGTACCGGCAAGCCGTCCGCTCGGACCGGCACGAGCCACGAGCAGATCAGGACCCGCTACGGCGACCGTGACATCCTGGATCTGCTGCGGCGTACCGTGCCCCTGTGCACCTTCCGTGTCCACGGCTGTGACACCGTCTGCGTGGTCACTCACGGCGGTGTCACTCAGGCGGCGCTGGAGCGCGCCCTGGCGGGGAGGCAGTCGGGCTGTGGCCTGGCGCACCTGGTGGACAACGAGTTCGTCTACGGAACCTCCCAAAGGGCCCTGACCTACTCGGGTCGATCCACCTACGACCACGTCGATGAGCTCCTGGTCCTGGAGGGCGGGCAGGTGCTCCAGCTCCACGGGCACCGCAACGGCAAGCATGACAGCCAACCCGCCCCTGCCGACGCCGTGGCGGGCGTCTACAACCTGGAGAACCGGGTGGAGGAGGGCGGCGCGCTGCGCGTGGCACGCCTGCGGTCCGGGAATGGTGGCGCCCTGGAGGTCCGTGTCCAGGAGTACCGCGACTACGAGGACGCTCGGGACGGCGAGCGGCAGCCCAGGGAGCAGGCGCCCACGCCATCGGCAGGCGCACAGGTCGACGTCGTCGCCCGTCTGGAAGCCCACCCGGACATCCGTCGACGGGAAGGACCTGACGGGGTGGTGTCCTACATCTTCACCCGGCGGGCCTTCTACAACGGCAACTGGGACGAGCTGACCTCCACCGCCCGCGGGCTGTTCGTTCGCGACGGGAAGGTAGTGGGCCGCGGGTTCGACAAGTTCTTCAACGTCGGCGAGCGCGGCACCACCCTGGACGATCTCACGTATCCCGTGACCCTGACCCGCAAGGTCAATGGGTTCCTCGGGATCATGTTCGCCCTGGACGGGGACCTGCGGGTGTGGTCCAAGGCCGGGGACACCGGCTACGGCCAGGCCGCGGCCCAGGCAGTGGAGCGGGTAGTGGCCGGTGAGGCGCGTCGGCGACTCATCAACTTCCTATCCGATCATGACGTGTCAGTGGCACTGGAGGTCACGCTGGCCAACGACCCCCACCTTGTGGACGAGTCACACCGCCCCGGGGTCACGGCCCTGGCAGTCATAGACAACAGCTTTGCCTTCCACCGCCGCGACGAGCTGATGGGGGAGCTGGCCGGGCTCGGCCTGGCAAGCGTGGAGGTGCTCGCCACTGCGGGCTCCCGCGTCGAACTGGACCAGGTGCTACACGACGATGCGCTGGCCAGCCAGGACCACCCCGTGGAAGGTGTAGTACTCGCAGACGCCCGTCAGTACATGGTGAAGGTCAAGTACGACCAGTACCGCACCCGCCGTCGGCTGCGCAGCGCGCTGGAACGGGTCTACGCCGGAACGAGGGCCCGACTGCCCGAGGAGTTCGCCCACGTGCAGGCCGCCCTCGGCCCCGACCCGCAGGCCACCATCGCCGCGTACGTGGTGCGCACCCCCGCGGACGGGGTCGGCATCAACATGCCCGGGTTGCTGGACCACCTGGGTATAACCAACGTGTGATGCCATCCCGGCCTGCGGGCGCGAGCCCCGTGTCCGCAGGGCGCGCGCACCGAGCGCCGCGGCAGTGCAGAGCCCTTGCCTGCACTTCCGTAGGCGCTCGGGCCGCGGGGCCGGGGCAGATGGCGTGCCGGCGGCCGTGGGTGGCGGTGTCGGCCGCCCACGGCCGACTCGCCACGCCCGCCCGCGGGCAGTGCGCCCCATGGCCGGGGGCGGCGCCTCCTGCCACCCTGGCAGCATGCGCACCTCCCCCGCCGCCGACGACGACGCCACGCCCTCCCCGGCCAGGACCCGCTCGCGGTCCCCGCGCAGGAACCTGGTCCGAGGCCAGGCCCAGCGCACCGGCTTCCTGCGCGGACTGCGGGCCGGCGGATTACTTACCGCCGCCATCGCAGGGACTGCCGGAGTCTGGGCGCGCCGCGGGATCACCGTCAATACGGAACTCCCGGAGAGGCTGCAACCGGACGCCGGGCTCATTCCGGTCCTAATTCTTCTCGCCCCGGCCATTTGGATAACGATGAGTACGCTCCCAGAAGGCGGGCGAAGGCCATTCACCGGACGCAGCGTCCGGGCTGCGCTGCTGTTGGGCATGCTGCTTATCGTCGCCGCCTGCTGGTCGTTGATCGGTCTAATGCCCATTGATGACATATCCCTCATCCTGATCCTGGCAGTCCTCGCCCCGATCTTCTGGGCAGCGGCCGTTTCTATGGCGGAGGATCTTCGCGCGAGTCCTCGCTGGAGGCACGCACCCATGGCGCTCATGACGGTTCTGCTGGCGGCACCGCCCGCCATCAGCGCCTACTTGCTCGGCAGATCGTGGTGGCAGCAGTCGGAAGACATCGGGCTCCCTTACCCGGTGCTATTGCAGTATGCCGTCGCCGTCGCCGGACTAGGAGTGGGCGCAGTGGCCGGAGTGCTTCTGCGCGCAGCCAGTGTGGCGGCCCCCGGGGTACGGCGTCGCACACTCAGGCGCCCGCGCGCGGACTGGCCCGCGATGATCGCCATGATTCTGACTGTCGGTCTAGCGGTAACAGCCCTAGCGGCACCGGCCCGAGTCTATGTGTCGCAGTCGGTCCAAGTAGCCGCCGCGGCCGGACAGCCCGTGCCTGAGACGCTCGGCAGCCAATTCACTTGGCAACGCGTATTCGATCGTCGAGCCGAGGACCGGATCCACGGCATCATCCCGGGTTCGGCCGGGCCAATTGCCATCACCGAACACGGCGCCGAGGGCCTGGACCCCAGCACCGGCGAAACCACATGGTCCTACCGCCGCAAGGCGCATACCACGCACCTCGCCTTGAATGATCCGCCCTGCGGCGAAGAAGAGCAGGTGCATTGCCACGCGGCGCTGTCGCCGGATCGCGCCCACCTGGTGATCGTCTACGCCGGGGTCGACGGAAGCCTGTTCGTCTCGCTGGACACCGCCACCGGTGAAGTCGCCTTTGAGCGAACCGTTGTGGACTGGCGGGGCTCAGCGGTCCCATTCCAGATCACCGATCACGTAGTCACGGCGGGCGCCGAAGTCCTGTCCTTAAGCGATGGGAGCGTCGTGGCCGAGCTTCCGGACCGCGGCGCCGGCAGCGATCAGAGCGGCGCACAAAGGCCGGAGTATGCGCGCGGTTCGGGTCCCGGTACGCCCCGGATCGATTCGCCCTTCCTTCAGGGTGGGCACTCGACCCTAATTCTTGGAGCCAAGTGCACAGACCCCAGCACGATTTCTGAAAACGCCACGTGGTGCGAGGTAACCGTGGCCCCGGATACCGACCCCGGAGCGAGCAGAACCGTGGAAGGCATCGTTCCTGTATACAGCCACCGGGATCACACCGGCATCGCCATCGTGGATGGTTGGACCGTGCGCTTCAGCGATCCCGCGGCAGTCCGCGAGAGCCTTGGCACTCGATTCGACGCCGAATCACTCGGATACTCTATTGAGGCGGTCAGCCTCGACACCCTTTCCGGGGTCGATGCCGACACGCAGCCGGTGACGCTGGGGGACTTGGACCGCCCCATCTCCCCCAACGCCGCGAGCACACTCGGCATCCGCGATCCGGAGGCTTACGCCTACCGCTCTTACCGCCCGGCCCTTTCGGTCGTATTCGACCCCATGACGGAGCAGGTGTACTCCGCCGGGGACCTGACGGAGCAGGCCACGGGCCGCGGCTACTTTGACACACTAATCGTGAAGAAGAACCTTGAGCACTCGGGCCTGGACGTCCTCGACCTGAACGAGAAGGTCGTGCTGCACCTGGGCCTCGGCCAGGTCGCCTCCCCGGAAGACTTCGTCGCCGCGAACGATATCCCGCTTGTCAGCAGCGGATACCTGGTGCCAGCGCCCGGAACCGTGGTACTCGTCTACGAGCGCGACGCCGTGGACAGCGCCAAGCACCCAACCAAGGAGCAGCTCGTAGTGTGCGGCCTGATTTAGGGGCGGACACCGCCAAGGGGAGGCGCATTCAGTGGGCGGGCCGCCGCCTGCCCGGGTACACGCGGCCCCTGCGCGCTCGGCGGCCGCTCCACGCGTTCAGCGCGTTTACGTTTCCCATGGGCGCGACCCCTGCACGCTCGGCGGCCGCTCGGCGCCGGGGGGGGTCGCTCGGGCACCATCACCGACGCAGCCCCTGCACGCTCAGCGGCACCAGGCCGCGGCTATGAGTCCCTCGCCTGAAGTACTCGCCGTATTCCCGGTACGGGCCATCAAACCGGGGACTCAGCCGCGAGCGATAAGGCTAGGCGAGGCTAAGGCACGTGGCTAGCCTCGTCTCATGACCGTTAATTCAGTAAACGCTAATGGAACTCCCGATTTCGACTCCCGCTCCGTGGCGCGTGTAGCGACCGATAAGCCGGCAGACTACGGCCGCCGCCTGGTCAGCCATATGAGCCGCAAGATCGACGGCGAGTGGAATGGAGCTGACTCCACCGGTCACCTGGTGTTCAACCGCGAGGGGGCCGTGGCCGGCATCGTGGACCTGGCTTGCGAGGAGGGCGCACTCGTCCTGACCCTGTCGGCCTCGGCCCAGGAGCTGCCGCGCCTGGAAGAGGTTGCCGGTCGGCACCTGGCCCGTTTCGGCTACGAGGACGGGCTGGCCGTGTCCTGGAAGCGCCAGGACGGCTCCGACGGCACTACGCAGGGCCCCCTGACCAAGGAGGACCTGGACCGCCTGCGCACCGAGTACGAGGACCGTTCGGCGCGTGAGGGCGCATCCGACGCGGCCGAGGACTTCCCGGACCTGCGCGCCTGACGCCGACTCCGGGTTCCCGGGCGAAGTTCCCACCTGGCTTCCAACAAGCATCCATACTGTGGTGCCCATGCCCGGTCGGCTATAGGCCCGACACGGTCAAGCACAACTCCCACATAAGAAGGTCCACCATGTCCGACGCCATCACCCCGATTTACACCATCGAGGCCCTGGCCTCTGGCGACGGCCGCAACGGCCACGTCGCCTCCACCACCGGCCGCATCGACACCGACCTGGCTATCCCGAAGGAGATGGGCGGCTCCGGAGCCAACCTGCCCAACCCGGAGGAGCTGTTCGCCGCCGGCTACGCCGCCTGCTTCCACTCCGCCCTGCAGGGTGTAGCCCGCATGCAGAAGGCCGAACTGGGCGACTCCAGCGTCGGCGCCCGAGTCTCCATGGGCTCCAACGGTGAGGGCGGCTACGGCCTGGCCGTCGAGTTGGAGGTTGTCATTCCCGCCCAGCCGCATGATGCGGCTCAGGCTCTGGCCGAGGCGGCCCACCAGGTGTGCCCCTACTCCAACGCCACTCGGGGCAACATCCCGGTGACCATCACCGTCTCCGACGACTGACTCCGCCGCACGCTCAGCCCCCAGGACGGATCACTAATTCCGCGGAATCAGGCGGAAAACTCGATTGAGTCAACATTGTCAGTGCGCTCCTGCGTGCGCCGCCGACTGCGGCGCACGCAGGAGCGCATCCGCGTTTTCGTCCAAAATATGAGAACGTTGAAATGACGGGCAAAACTCCCCGTGGCAAGGAGCTGGTGGCACTCGTAAGCGTGCGGGGCCGCTCAGCCGGGACGACGACACCACTGAGAGTCTCAGGCCATGCGCGTATATGCGGGGGCGGCGTCACTCACCAACGCTGATGCGGCCCGAGGGGTCGTGCACTCGCAGCATGAGCAGCAGCCCCACAGCAAGCACCGTGACAATGCCGAGGATGCCCCAATAGCCGGCGCCGCCACCCATGATCCGGGTCCCCAGCCAGATCGAACCGCCGTACATCGCCGGCGCCATGAAGGACACCGCCCGCCCGGTGGTGGCGTAAAGACCGAAGATCTCGCCCTCGCGTCCCTGCGGTACTAGCCGTGCCAGAAACGAGCGCGCCGCCGACTGCGCCGGGCCCACGCAGCCGGAGAGCACAAGTCCCAGCACCCAGAAGACGCGCGCCCCCGCCGCGTGCAGCAGAAATACCAGCAACCCGGCGACGACCAAAATGACAAGCGCCCCAATGATGACCCGGCGCGGCCCCAGCAGGTCATCCAGTCGCCCGGCGGCGATGGTTGCAACACCGGCGACTACGTTGGCCGCCACGGCGAACACAATCACGTCCGCAGGGGAGAAGCCGAAGGTGTTCTGGGCAATGATCCCGCCGTAGGTGAAGACCCCGGCCAGCCCGTCACGGAAGACAGCGGCGGCCAGCAGGAACCACAGCACCTCCGGATGGGTACGGTACAGTCCCACGAGGGTACGCCACAGGTGCTTGTAGGAGGCCACCAGGGACTCGTGGCGCATAATCCGCGGCGGTGCCTGCACCGGGTCTGCCGGCTCGGCCTCCAGCCCGGCCAGCGAACGGGCCGCACCGTAGTCGGTGTCCTCGATAGCTGCCCACCGCCGCCAAGCCCGCTTGCCTGACTGGGTAACCAGCACCGGAATCGCGCACAGACCGAACCAGCCGGCGGAGACGAGCATCGACACGCGCACATCCATGCCGTCCTGGTCGGTCACCCCGAACCAGCCGACCTCCGGGCTGATAAAACCGACGTACAGGATCAGCAGCAGCACGATCCCCCCGAGGTACCCCATCCCCCAGCCGAGCCCGGAGACGGCACCGACCCGATCCTTGGTGGCAAGGCGCGAGAGCAGCCCGTTGTAGTTGACGGACGCCAACTCGAAGAACACGTTGCCGACCCCTAGCAGCGTGATGCCCAGCCACAGGTACCCAGGCTCGGGCAGCACAAAATACAGGGCGGCGCTGACCGCAACGACGATCGCCGTGTAGACGCCGAGCCAGAACACGCTGCGGCCGGCGCGATCGGAGCGCTGCCCGGTCACGGGGGCCAGCAGGGCGATGCAGGCTCCCGCAATGGTCAGCCCCACCGACAGCGCGGACTCACTATCAGCGGGGTCACCGAAGGGGGCACTGGTCAGGTAGACCGAGAAGACGAAGGTGGTGATCACTGCGTTGAAGGCCGCCGAGCCCCAGTCCCACAGCCCCCAGGCAAGCACTGGCCACGTCAGCAGTTTCGCACGCGCGGACGTGTTGTAGCCGCGACCCACTCCACCAGTGGAGCTGAGCGCCGAGCCTAGTTCTGAGTCCCGTCCCGGTACATGTGGCCGCATGCCTCCGAGCCTACGGCTGTACCGGCTCCCGGCGGGCGAGAATCCGAGCGAGGGCCAGATCCAGTGGCGTGGTCACTTTCAGGGCGAGCGGGTCTCCCGCCACGACGACGACGCGCTTCCCCATGGCCTCAACGAGGGAGGCGTCATCCCGTGCCGCCCGCGCCTCATCTTCGGCGACGTCGGCGCCCAGGCGGTGCGCCGTCTCCAGGGTGCTGCGCGTGAAGCCCTGCGGAGTCTGGATGGCGCGCAGCCGCGCACGGTCCGGCGTGCCGACGACGTAGTCGACCTCGATATCACGAACCGGCTCCCCGGCCGGATTCGGCCCAGCACCGTCGATCTCCTTGACTGTGTCGACCACGGGCAGGCCGGGGACGACGGCGTCGTGCCCGGCGCGCACGGCGGCAACGACGCGGCTAATCAGCTCGGGCGGTGTCAGTGCGCGGGCGGCGTCATGCACTAACACGACCGCGGCACCGGGGCGGGCTGCGAGTGCCGCCGCTAGTCCGAGCGCGACCGACGCCTGCCGGGACGCTGGTGAGCCGGCGACTACTGTGATCTGCCCGTCCCCGGCCATGTCCGCCACCTCCGCAGTGAAGCGCTCCACCTGGGTGTCCGGGGCGGTGATGGTGATGTGGTCGAGGCTCTCGGACTCGAGCAGGCCGCGGGCGGCGCGGTGCAGCAGCGACTCGCCGCCAACCTCCACCAGCGCCTTCGGCCCCCGGGCGCCTAGCCTGGTGCCCGAGCCAGCGGCGGTGAGTATGGCGACGGCGGATCCTGTGCTTGCGTCCGGCATGTACGGGACCCTACCAGCGGGCATCTTCCTCCCGGCGCATCAGGCAATGCCGATCCCGCGGGGACCGGCCCGCGCCGGGTGGAGTAGGAGCGTCAGGCGGCCGTGCCGGAGCCGAGGACCTCGTCAAGGGTGTTCTCGGCCTCCTCCTCGGCGGTCTTCTGCGCGAGGGCAAGCTCGGATACGAGGATCTGGCGGGCCTTGGCGAGCATGCGCTTCTCCCCCGCTGACAAGCCTCGGTCGGTGTCCCGGCGGGACAGGTCGCGCACGACCTCAGCCACCTTGATGACGTCACCGGAGGCGATCTTCTCCTGATTGGCCTTGAAACGCCGCGACCAGTTGGTGGGCTCCTCCGTCAGCGGGGCCCGCAGCACCTCGAACACGCGCTCCAGCCCGGACTCGTCTACCACGTCGCGTACCCCGATGAGGTCGACGCTGTCCGCCGGGACCAGGATCGTCAGGTCACCCTGCGCGACCTCGAGCTGCAGATAGGTCTTCTCCTCGCCCCTGACCTTGCGCTGACGGATATCAATGATCCGAGCCGCTCCGTGGTGGGGATAGACAACGGTCTCGCCGACTTCGAATGTCATGTGTGAGGTCACTCCAGATTAATCGCGGGGTAATAGTTTATCAGGTAATGACGCCCGAAGACCGGGGAGCTAGCTCACATGGGAGTGCGGCGCAACCGGTGGCGGCGGGTCAGGCCCCGGCAACGAGGCGGTAGCCCACGCCGCGAACCGTGGTCAGGAGCCTCGGGGAGCTCGGGTCCTCCTCGATCTTGGCGCGGATCCTTTTGACATGGACGTCAAGTGTCTTGGTGTCCCCCACATAGTTAGCACCCCACAGGCGCTCAATGATCTGGCCGCGGGTGAGCACGTGGTCGGGGTGGCGCAAGAAGAGCTCAAGCAGCTCGAACTCACGCTTGGGCATGGCGACCAGCTGCCCGTCCACGCTCACTTCATGGCGGCCCACATCCATGGTCACGCGCCCCGCAGTGAGCACCGACTCCTCCGGAGCCTCCTCCGCGGTGCGCCGAAGCACTGCGTGCACCCGGGCAATGAGCTCCCTGTAGGAGTAGGGCTTGGTGACGTAGTCGTCCGCGCCGAGCTCCAGCCCGGCGATCTTGTCCATCTCCGCGTCCCGCGCCGTGAGCATGATGACGGGGACGCGGGAGCTGCGCCGGATCCGTCGGCATACCTCCGCACCGGACATGCGCGGCAGCATGAGGTCCAGCAGAACCAGGTCGATGGGACCGGGGCCGTCCGGGCTCGCGGCGGATTCGAAGCGGCGCACAGCGGCCGCGCCGTCCTGCGCCTCCACCACCTCGAAGCCGTCGCGCCGCAGATTAAGCGCCAACGGCTCCCGGTAGTTCTCCTCGTCCTCCACCAGCAGGATGCGGGTCATCGACGTTCCTCCTCCGGTTCAGCGCCCGGCGTTGCGGGGGGTGGGGTGTGCGCCTCGCGCGGGGCGGGCGCGTCGGAGATCGCGGCGATAGCCGCGAAGGAGGCTCCGGCAGCACCCCTGGCCACGGCCTGGACCGCCTCGGGGGCAGGCCCCGCCACCTCCGCCGTGGTCCGGTGCCGCGGCAGCACCAAGGTGAAGGTGCTGCCCCTGCCGGGTGTTGACCACAGCTCCACGGTGCCGCCGTGATCGGCCGCAACATGCTTGACGATCGACAGCCCCAGCCCGGTGCCTCCGGTAGCCCGGGACCGGGCCTTGTCCACCCGGTAGAACCGTTCGAATACGCGCTCCTGCGCCTCCTTGGGGATCCCGATCCCCTGGTCGACGACGGCGATGCGCACCAGTTCCGGATCGTCAGTGTCCACACTCAGGCCCACGCTCACACGCGTGCGCGGGTCGGAGTAGCGGATCGCGTTGTCCAGCAGGTTGCTGACGGCGGTCACCAACAGCGAGGCGTCACCGAGTACGTGCAGATCCTCCACGCCGCCGGACACAAGGGCCACCTCCTTGGCGTCCGCCTCCACCCGCACCCGATCCAGGGCGTCCACCACCACCTCATCAACGCTGACGTCCTCGGGTTCGACCAGCGCGTCGCCGTCCTGCAGGCGGGAGAGCTCAATGATGTCACCCACCAGCAGCTCCAGGCGCCGAGACTCCCGGCTCATCCGCTCGGCGTAGTCGGCGACCAGCGCTGGATCGTCCGCGTTCTCGCGCACCGTCTCCGCCAGCAGCGAGATCGCCCCGACTGGCGTCTTGAGCTCGTGGGAGGCGTTGACGACGAAGTCTCGGCGCATGTCCTCCACGCGGCGGGCCGCCGTGCGGTCCTCAATCAGCACCAGCACCCGACCGCGGCCGATGCCGGCCACGCGGATCTGCAGGTGGAAGTTGCCCGCTCCGACGACGCGCCCGCGTGCCACCGTGATCTCGGCTTCAGCGGCCTTCCCGGTGCTGCGCACGCGCTCCACCATCTCGGCGACTTGCGGTTCACTGACCTCATCGTCGTGCACGATGTTGTAGGTGTAGGCGGCCGCGGAGGCGCGCAGGACCTCGCCGTCGTCGTCGAGGAGCACGACTACGGATCCCAGCGCCGCAAGGATGGGGATCAGGCCGTCGCGCTCGAGGGTGGATCCGGCGACTATCCCGTCGCCGTGGGCGTCACGGGTGGCGTGCCCCAGGGCGAGTCCCGCCGCGGCGCCGGCCGCGACACCCGCGACGGCAACCGCGATGATCAGCCAAACGGTTCCCACGCCCCCTAGGGTAGAGGTGTAGCCGGGTGCTCCGCGAGCCCGGCTCCGCGGCCGTGACGGGGAAGAGGCTAAACGTGCGCGACATCTTCAACCAGGAACTGAAACAGCTGGGCACGGATCTGGCGTCGATGGCGGCGCAGGTGGCCACCGCCATCGAGCGCGCCGCCGAGTCGCTGCGCACCGGGGACATCATCGTCGCCGAGCAGGTCATCGACGCCGACGAGCGCATAAACGACCTCCAGCGCGACATCGACGACATGTGCGTGATGCTGCTGGCCCGGCAGCAGCCGGTGGACCGTGACCTGCGCAATGTCATCTCCGCCCTGCGCATGGCCCAGACCCTGGAGCGGCAGGGAGACCTGGCCCGCCACGTCGCAGCCATCGCCCGAGGCCGCTACCCGCAGGCTCCCGTGCCCGAGCCCATCCTCGGCCTGATGGTGAAAATGGCCGACGCCGCCGTGCGTGCGGGCCGGGACGTGTGCACTCTCATTGAGACCCAGGACCTGGAGCTGGCCGCCGCGATCCAGCGCCGCGACGCCGAGCTGGATGCGCTGCACCGGGAGTCGTTCCAGATGATTCTCGATCCGGGCATCGAGCTATCCCGCCAGCAGGTAGTGGACGCGGTGCTCATGGGGCGCTTCCTGGAGCGCTTTGGGGACCACTCGACGTCGGTTGCCCGGCGCATGGCCTACCTGGTTTCAGGTATCACGGTTCCCGGCCCCAGCGAGGCGTAGGCGGCGGGGCGGGGACGCGCTAGTCGCGCCACCCGCCCCGCCGCCATTGCTGGTGCTCGGAATCGGATATTCAGAGTCAGATGCTCCAAGTCGCACGCGCGGAGCCGGATGCCCGTAGCGGGCTGCGCAGGTCCTAGTGGACGGCGCGCAGGCTCACTTGCCCTGGTTGGCTACCGCGGCGATCTTCGCCTCGGCCTCGGGGTCCAGGTAGCGTCCGCCCTTCTTGATGGGCTTCAGGGTCTCCTCGTCGAGCTCGTAGACGAGCGGAATACCGGTGGGAATGTTGACGCCGGCGATGTCCTCATCGGAGATGTCATCAAGGTGCTTGACGATGGCACGCAGCGAGTTCCCGTGGGCGGCAATCATGACCGTCTTACCGGTCTTGATCTCCGGGACGATGGTCTCCTCCCAGTACGGCAGCAGCCGGGCCAGGACGTCTTTCAGGCACTCGGTGGCGGGAATCGGCTCGCCGGCGTAGCGCGGGTCGGTGTCCTGGGAGAACTCGGAGCCGAGCTCAATGGCCGGCGGCGGCACATCATAGGAGCGGCGCCACAGCATGAACTGCTCGTCGCCGTACTGCTCGCGAATCTCCTTCTTGTTCTTACCCTGCAGGGCGCCGTAGTGGCGCTCGTTCAGGCGCCAGTGCCGCTCCACCGGGATCCAGTGGCGGTCAGCGGCATCCAGGGCGAGGTTCGCCGTCATGATGGCGCGACGCAGCACGGAGGTGAAGAGCTTATCGGGCAGGACGCCGGCCTCCTTGAGGAGCTCACCGCCGTGGACGGCCTCGGCACGCCCCTTCTCCGACAGCGCGACGTCCACCCAGCCGGTGAACAGGTTCTTAGCATTCCAATCGCTCTCGCCGTGGCGGAGCAGCACAAGGGTGTAAGCCATGAGGACATTGTGCCAGGACGGGCCGGGTGCCACCAGGCCCCTGGGTCCTAAAAAGGATCCAGGGGCCTGGGAACGTGCCTTCGGCGTCGGCGCCTGGCGAATACGCCGCGGCACCGCGCGCGGATGGGCGGTGAAACGCCCAGGTCAGCCGTTGTTGCTGGGGTTGTTAGCCGCCATGTAGGCCTCACGGACCGGGGCGGGAATACGCCCGCGGTCCGAGACCTCGTAGCCGTTGGCCCGCGCCCACTCACGAATCTTCTGGGTGACGCCCGTCGGCGGGCGACGGCGCAGCGTGCGGCGTCCGCCGCGGCGGCGCGCCTTCACGGTCCACTCCTCGATCGACTCGCGCAGGGCGGCGGCGTGCTCCTCGTTGAGGTCGATCTCGTAAGTGACGCCATCGAGAGCGAAGGTAATGGTCTGAGTCGCCTCAGAGCCGTCGATGTCATCCACAAGCACAATTTGGGTCTTCTGTGCCATATTGGTCCTCCTTGCCACAGACATATGCGGGCCCCGCCTCTAGCGCGGGATCATCCCGGGTAACAGGATAGGCATATATGGCCAATTGAAGCAAGGAAATCCAATAACCGGCAAGTCGGAGTATGTTTCAGCGTTGAACTAACTCCTGGGGAGGCGAATGCTCGGAGCCACCTGTGGGAATCGAACCCACGACCTATTCATTACGAGTGAATCGCTCTGCCGACTGAGCTAAGGTGGCCTGCCGCCGCAGCGGCGAGACGCACGCTACCGCGTGAAGGCCGGGACACGCAATCCGGCAGCCCAATCACGTGAGGTGGTTTGCAGCACAAAAGGGGCCCCAGAGCTGCGTACCCTGGCCATATGCACATCCACTTCACCTACGCCGGCGGCACTATCGGCATGACCGATTCGCCCCGCGGGCTCCAGCCCGGCGCCGACCTCGGAGGCTGGCTGCCCAGGCTGATTCCAGGATTCACCGAGACCGTATGCACGAGACCTCCGACCATCCCACCGTCACCACAATCACCTGCCCCGGGAACGTCGTCGGCGCCCGGAGCAACATACTCGCTCACCACCCTGCAACCCCTGCTTGACTCCGCGGAGACCACCCCGTACACCTGGCAGCAAGTCATTGACGACGTACAGCGCCACGCTGGCTGCGCAGACGCATTCGTCGTGCTGCACGGCACCGACACCATGGCCTATACGGCCTCTGCGCTGTCCTATGCACTTTTCGACCTCGAGCAACCGGTCGTGGTCACCGGTTCGCAGCTGCCGCCGGGCGCAACCGACTCCGACGCCGCCGCAAACCTCACCGGAGCCGTATACGCGCTCACCCAGGGCGCGCCCCGCGGGGTACACCTTTTCTTCGGCGGCCGCCTCCTGGCCGGGAACCGGGCCACGAAGACTTCCACCTGGTCGCTACAGGGCTTCGAGTCACCAAACACGCCCCCGCTCGCCGTCGCCGGCGCGCCCTGGCACTGGTCGCCCCGCGCCCCGCGCACCGGTGTCGGCTGGTCCGCGCCACTGCCCTACACTGCCCACGACGTGCCGGTAATCGACATGGCACCAGGGCTCAGCTCCGCGCGCCTGAAGGCCGCACTGACACCAGCTCCCGTGGCCGTGATCGTGCGCGCATTCGGCGTGGGGAACCTGCCCGCGGCCGCGGACGGCCCGGTCAACGTGCTGGCCCAGGCGGTCCGGGACGGGGTCACGGTGGTAATCGCCTCGCAGTGCCCTCAGGGAGAGGTGGCGCTCGGGCGCTATGCCGCCGGCGCGGGCGCGGCACAGGCCGGCGCCGTCGGCAGCGGCGACATGACGCTTGAGGCCGCCTATGCGAAGCTGCAGTTCCTCGCCTCCCAGGGGCTGCGCGGTGCCGAGCTGGGGAAGTGGATGGGCCGAGACCTGGCCGGAGAGCTCACGGCGCCGGCCACCCGCCACTGAAACGCCCGCCGCCAATGCGCCCCGGCCACCCGCCGTCGGCACTCTGGCACGCGGGCCTGCCCTGCCGGCCTGCCCCGCAGGCTCCCGGCAGGCGCTCAGCCGCAGGTCAGCCCCTCCTCCGGCAGGACGCCCGCCAGCAGGTAGTTGTCAACGGCATCGGCCACGCAGGCGTCCGCTCGCCCGTAGGCGGTGTGCCCATTACCCCTCCAGGTGACCAGATGGCCGTCCTCCAGCTGCTCACTGAGGGCCTGCGACCACGCATAAGGCGTGGCCGGGTCACCGGTGGTGCCCACCACCAGGATCGGGGCGGCGCCGGAGGCGTGAATCTCGGCGCGCTCCCGGCTGGACGCATGCCCCCAGACACGGCAGAACAGGTCGGAATAACCCAGGTCCGCGCCAAAGGTCGGAGAGATCGCCTCAAGCTGCTCGCGCTCCGCCTCCCAGCTGTCGGCGTCGCCGACCACGGGATAGTCCAGGCAGTTGATGGCATTGATCGCCTCATTGCCATTGCCTCTGTAGGTGCCGTCACTTTGCCGGGAGGCGAACAGATCGGCGACGCGCAGCAGCACCGAGCCGTCGTCATGATTCATCGCCTGGTCCAGCCCCTCACTCAGCACCGACCATGACTCCGACTGATACATGATCCCCAAAATCGCAGACTCCGCGAGCGAATAGGTCAGGGGCCGGTCCGGGTCGGAAGTCGGAATCGGCGCATCCGCAGTGACTTGCAGGAAGTCCTGGATCTGGGAGACGCCGGCATCAACATCGCCCCGCAACGGGCACTTATTGCCACTGAGGCAGTCCTCCACATAAGCGCGCAGCGCCTTCTCAAAGCCAGCCGCTTGCCCCAAGGTGACCTCCCCGGCGCTGAGAGTCGGGTCGATTGCGCCATCGAGGACCATGCGGCCCACGTTGCTGGGGAAGAGCTCGGCGTAGGTGGCGCCTAGGTATGTTCCGTAGGAATAGCCGAGGTAAGTCAGCAGGTCCTCGCCAATGACGGCGCGCAGCACGTCCAAGTCCCGGGCCGCAGAGACCGTGTCGACGTGGTCCAGCAGGTCAGCGGGAGTGTTCGCCGCGCACTTGCCCTCGTACCACTCGACATACTCCGCCACCGCGTCCTGGGCAGCAGCGGCGTCCGACGCCTCGCTGCCCGCACTCGCCTGGTCCCCCGACCCAGCGCGCTCCTCATCCAGCTCGGCATCGGTCAGGCAGTCGATGGCGGTGGAGCTGCCCACGCCCCGCGGGTCAAAGCCGATCACGTCGTATGACCGCATCAGGGCGTCTGAGAAGTAGCCCTCCGCGGACTCCACCAGGCTGACACCCGACCCTCCCGGTCCGCCCGGATTGATGAACAGGCTGCCGATCGCGGTGCCAGTGGCGGCACGGCGCTTCATCGCGATATCAATGCGCCGCCCGCTCGGATCGGAGTAGTCCAGCGGCACGCTCGCATAGGCGCAGGTGAAGTCGGCGGCGCCCTCGGCCTCGGCCATGCCCGTATCAACGCACGGATACCAGTCGACGTCTTGGGAGTAGAAGTCCTCCAGGCCGGCGGGCACCGAGGCGGCGGCGTCGGTCGCCCGGGCCGCCGCGGAGGGGCTGACATCAGTGGCGGGAAGCAGCACCGCGCACGCGGCCAGGCCAGTCGCGGTGAGGACGACGGTGAGAGCCGCGAGAACGCGGCGGGGGCGTCCCGAATGAGTACTCACGCGTGCAGCCTACGGTTACGTGCTCAAGCGGCCCTGACTGTGCAAGGTGGATTCCTCCCCATTGCGACCCAGCCGTTAGGCTCGCCCCAGCGTCGTGCCGAAACGCCTGACAGGGCCTGGGCGGGCCTGCCTCGCCCTACATCTGGCGTCTAACCTTGCTTGCATGAGCCAGTCGTCCTCCCCCATGCCCGCCGACGCCCGCGCTGAGTTGAAGGACTTCCTAACCACGCGTCGGGCCAAGGTGCAGCCGCAGATGGTGGGCCTACCCGTCGTCGGCGGGCGCCGCCGCGTACCCGGGCTGCGCCGCGAGGAGGTCGCCATGCTCGCAGGGGTGAGCGTGGACTACTACACGCGCCTGGAGCGGGGCAATGCAGCCGGCGCCTCCGATGAGGTGCTGGAAGCGCTCGCCTCCGCGCTGCTGCTGGATGACGCCGAGCGCCAGCACCTCATCGACCTAGCCCGCACCGTCACCCCTATGGGGCGGATACGGCGTCGGCGCGGGCGCGCCAACAGCTGCACCATACGGCCGGACACCCAGTGGCTGCTGGACGCGATGCCCATGCCTGCTGCGGTGCGCAACGGTTCGGGAGACTACGTGGCGGCCAACACGATGGCACGGGCGCTGTACCACCCCATGTTCGTGGACCCGATCCCGGAGGTAGCAGCCGAGCATCCGAGCATGGCCCGCTTCATCTTCCTGGACCCGCGTGCACGGGAATTCTTCCCCAACTGGCAGACAGGCGCAGAGGACCTGGTGGCGATGCTGCGGCTGCGCGCCGGCGAGGACCCGACCGACCCGTGCCTGCAGGCACTCATCGGGGAGCTGTCCACGCGCAGCCGGGAGTTCTCCGACCTGTGGGCGCGCCACGACGTCCGCTACGTGTGCCGCAACGAGAAGGTCGTGAACCACCCGATCGTCGGGGAGATTCACCTGTGCTACGAGTCCGCCGCCATGGCGACCACCCCCGGCATGAGCATGCTCGTGTACGGGGTGGAACCGGGCAGCGCGAGCGCGGAGGCGTTGCGGCTGCTGTCTTCCTGGGCGGCCACCGAGCTGGCGCCGGCGGATACCGCCACGGCCGAGCCGCGCTAGACCTGCCACGGGCGGAATCGGCGCGCCCCTGCGGTGCTCAGGCCTGGGGGCGCAGCTGCACCATGAGCGACTCGACCGCCAGCAGCACCGCGGCGTTGGACCGCAGCCGCTCACGGCACTCCTCAATGGCACCGATGCGCGCCAGCGACTGGCGCGGTACGGTAGCGGCGGCCACCTGTGAGACGGCCTCGGCAAGGTCGATGTTGACCTGCTCCACGTCGCTGCCAAGCTGGACCGCCAGCACGTCCCGGTAGAAGGACAGCAGGTCAATCATGGCCCGGTCGAGCACGTCGGTGCGGGCCCGCCGAGCGCGCCGCTTCTGGTCCTCCTCCAGCTGACGTACCTGGGCTCGCAGCGACGGCGGCACGCGCGCGCCGTCCTCCAGCCCGAGGGCGCGCAGCAGCGCCGACCTCTCGGCGGCGTCACGCTCAGCTGTGGCCGTTTTCGCCTCCTCCTCGGCGGCGTCCACCAGGTCCGCGGCGGCCAGCACGGCATCCCCTACGCTGCGCAGGGAGATGGGGGCGAGCAGCAAGCGGCGGCGCCGCTCCCAGGCGCCGGCGTCAGTGGCCAGGTGGCGGGCGAGCCCGATGTGGGACTGGCTGGCGCGGGCGGCGCGGGCCGCCAGCTCCGGGTCGGCGCCGTCGCGGCGCACCAGCAGCTCGGCCACGGCGTCGGCGGGCGGAACGCGCAGCGTCACCAGCCGGCAGCGGGAGCGGATGGTGGGTAGTACATCGTCGGCGCTGGGCGTGCACAGGATCCATACGGTCTGCGGGGGCGGCTCCTCAATGGACTTCAGCAGCACGTTGGTGGTGCGCTCGGCCATACGGTCGGCGTCCTCCACCAGGATCACCCGCCACCGGCCGGTCCAGGGACGGCGCTGCGCTTCCCCAATCAGCGTCTTGACCTCGTCCATCGTGATCAGGAGCTTCTCGGTGGCCATGCGCACCACATCCGGGTGGGCGCCACTCATCACGTCGCGGCAGGCCTTGCACACCCCGCAGCCGGGTACTTCCCCGGTGCACTGCAGGGCTGCTGCGAAGGCGCGGGCGGCGACGCTCCGGCCGGAGCCGGGCGGCCCGGTCACCAACCAGGCGTGGGTCATGGCCGACGTATCGACAGCGCCGGCCGAGTCGGTGATGCCGATTTCAGCGGGGCTGGAATCACCCCCCCGAGTACCAGCAGCCACGCGTGCGGCGTCGGCAGCCGCGCCGCGGGCGGCAACACTCATGCGTGCGGCCTCCGCGGCAGCTTGGAAGGCGGCGACCACCTTCTCCTGGCCGACGACATCGGCCCACACGCTCATCCGAGGCACCACCTGGTTGCGTTCTCCGCGGCGGGCGTCAAAGACTGGATCACGGCACCAGGCTAACGGCAACCGCCGACACGTTCAGCCACAAAGCCCGCCAGAGCACCTGCCTGCTCGCCCCGGCGGACAGCTCGACCTACCTTCACGTCCCGCGGAGCGGCCCGGGTGTCAAAATCGATGACAAACGACTCGCGTGGCCGCTCACAGCGGTTCGGCACCCGCATGGTTTCGCCATTTTCAAGAGCGTCGTGGACGTCGACGCCCCCGTTTGTCATCATTTTTGACGTTACGTCTACCGACCTCGGCACGTAACGTCCACCGACCTCGGCGGGAGAGGGCGCGGAAGGCCTTCAGCTGCGCCCCGCCCCATGGACGGCAATGAGCCGCTCAACTAATCCGCACACCTCGGCGGCCACCTCTTCCACAGGCCGGTCGGCGTCAACGACCTTGATGCGTTCGGGCTCCTGCCGCGCCAGTACCAGGAACTGCTCGCGCAGTGCGGAGTGAAAGGCGACTGGCTCCTGCTCCAGGCGATCGCTCGGCCCGCGCGCGCCGGCGCGTGCGGCGCCGACGAAAGGCTCGGCATCGAGCAGTATGGTCAGGTCAGGCAGCAGGCCTCCGGTAGCCCACAAGGAGAGGTCACGCACCTCCTGGGGACCGAGCGCCCGAGCGGCGCCCTGGTAGGCGATTGAGGAATCCAAATAGCGGTCGGTCAGTACCACCTCACCACGAGCGAGCGCGGGACGCACGACCGAGTCGACGTGGTGGGCGCGGTCGGCGGCATACAGCAGGGCCTCCGCCCGCGGGCTCACTTCACCGCCGTGGAGCAGCAGCCGACGGATCTGTGCACCGAGTTCGGTGCCGCCGGGCTCACGTGTGCGCCGGTGGGCGATACCGGACTTGCCCAGCGCCTCGCTCAGCAGCTCGATCTGGGTGGTCTTGCCGACTCCGTCACCGCCCTCGAAGGAGACGAACAGGCCGGGATAGGCGTGCGCAGGCGGCACCGGGGCGAAAGCGGACAAGTTCACGGCGTCAGGGTAGCCGCAGACCGTGCCAGGACAGGGCTGGTCCCCGCCCTGTCCCTGTCATAAAAGGCACCACTTTCCGACTGCGGATCCTCTTCCGAATCCGACAAACCGCACGATTCCGCGCACACAGCCAGCGGGACCGACGGCAGTGAGTCCCAAAGTGGTGCATTCCATGACACCAGCGCGTGCACGCTGGCGCGCCTCTACCGCTGCCGCAAAAGGCCGGCACGTAGAACTCCATACGGTGGCTGGGCTCACGCCGAGCCGCAAACCCCAAGCCTCGGACTCAAAGAGCCGCTATTGCAGCTCGTCCGGTGTGAGCGCGCCGGGAGTGAGGTCGGGCGGTGTCCAGGGCGCGGCTGCCTGGCCCGCGCCTGGCTGGAACAGCCATGTCTGTCTGAACCAGCCGCACCTACCTGAACCAGCCATGCCTCCCCGGATCTGCCCATAGGCGCACGCAGATGGTCCAAGTAGACAAGCGCGGTACTCGGGCCGACGGCTCCGGCCGTGTTGAAGGCATTGACAAATCGCCGAAATCATTGAGGCCATGCGGCACCTGGACCGGGGCGGCAACCGCTGACGGCGCCGGCCAGTAGCTCCAGCGACTCTGCTACCGCACCCCAGGCACTACGGGGAGGTGATCACCGGAGTGGAGCAGTACACCGCTGTGAAGGGCGCGGACCGGGCCGGTTCGTGCGTACGCCCCGCGCGACGCTTCCGCACTTCTCGCGACGGTTCGGCACTTCGCATGACGGTTCGTACCTTTGCACCGACGCTTCGTACCTTTCGGTGACTGTGCTGTCTCCACACTTCTGGGACGGTTGAGTCTCATGACTTCTGGGACGGTTGAGTCTCATGGGTTTTGGGACGGTTGGGAGC
>NZ_PIZC01000020.1:5219-19803 GCF_019325145.1 Actinomyces sp. 594 | reverse complement strand
CATGAGACTCAACCGTCCCAGAAGTCATGAGACTCAACCGTCCCAGAAGTGTGGAGACAGCACAGTACCCCTACCGTACGAACCGTCACCGAACGGTACGAATCGTCGACCAGAACGTACGAACCGTCACCACCAGGTACGAACCGTCAACCAGTGCCCGCGAACCGCCGGCCAGAACGTACGAACCGCCGCGCCAGCACAGCCCCAACCACCAGCCGCCACTCCCGGCTCGCCACAGCCGCCACTCCCGGCTCGCCACAGCCGCCACTCCCGGCTCGCCACAGCCGCCACTCCCGGCTCGCCACAACCACCACTCCCAGCACGCCAACCCACCCAGACGCGCACACCGGCCACCACCCGACCAAAGCCGGCCACCACTCCCAGCACACCACATAACCAAGGCCGGCCGCGGTTGCACACCGACGCAGCCGACAGCTCGACAGGCCGCGCGCATACTCCCGCGTAACCAGTAGGCTGCCGTTGTGCAAGCCACTGTGACTCGCCCCGGGCCCTGGGTGCACCGCCATATCACCGCCGGCGGCACCCGCTTCCACGTTGTTTTAGCGGGCCCGGAGATACCGCTTGAAACCGTTCCCCCAGCGAGCCCACCGGCATCCACCGTCGCTTCCTCCGCACCCGCCGGACCACTGGTTCTGCTACTGCATGGCTTCCCCGAGTGCTGGTGGACCTGGCGTCACGTTATCCCGCCCCTCGCAGACGCCGGTCACCGCGTAGCCGCACTTGACCTAAGGGGATTCGGCGGCTCCGACCGCCCGCCGTCGGGCTACGACCTGGTCACCCTCGCCCAGGACGTAGCCGCCGTGGTGCGGGCGCTGGGGCATGACCACGCCGTCGTCGTGGGCACAGGACTCGGCGGCCAGGTGGGCTGGACCCTGGCGAATCTGGAGCCGGAGCTCACTGTGGGTCTGATTCCGATCGGGGCCCCGCACCCAGCGGCCGTGCGGTCGCTACCCATGCGCTCCGTCATGGGCTCGACCGTGCAGCACCTGTTCCTCAAGGCCCCACTCCTGCCGGAGCGCAGACTGCGGACGACGGTCGGCGTGGAACGCCTGCTGGGCTCTTGGTCGGCCCCCGCCACGCGCCCGTTGGTCACCGAGGCCGCCGAGTATTACGCAGCCCTACTGGCGCGCCCCGGCGCGGCGCGGTCGGCCCTTGAGAGCACGCGCCGATCCACCCTCACGCGCGCCGAGGCAGCGGCACTGAATCGACCGACGACGGTCCCGGTGCTATCGGTACAGGGAGAGTTCGACCCGGTTCAGCCCGCCAGGGCGCACGCACGCGACACCCACCACGTGGCCGGCGCGCTGCAGCAGGTGACGATCCATGGCGTGGGGCACTTCCCGCAGGAAGAGGCACCCGAGGCGCTGGTGGACGTACTGCTGCCCTTCCTCACCCAATTGACGGCGCCGCCCCGGCGAGTGGACCCGACGCCGCAGGCCCCGGACAAGCCACGCCTGGCCCTCCGCAGGCCGCGCCGCCCCTCATTCATACGCCGACCCGGGGGCACAGCCCGACGGCGTTCACGGCGCATGCCTCGCAGCGGGGGGCGCGGGCGCGGCAGACCGTCCTCCCGTGCATGATCAGGCGGTGACAACCATCAGTCCAGCGGGACGGCTCCCACAGGGCGGAGAGGTCGCGCTCAACAGCTACCGGGTCGCTTGCCGTCGTCCACCCCAGGCGGCGTGACAGCCGGCCGACATGCGTATCGACGGTGATCGCAGGTATACCAAACGCATTGCCCAGCACCACATTGGCGGTCTTGCGCCCCACGCCGGGCAGCGCCACCAGCGCCTCCCGGTCGGCCGGCACCTCCCCGTGGTGCTCCGCCACCAGGTCGCCGCCCAGCGCGATCAGGCGGGACGCACGCGTGCGCTGCATTCCCAGCGGACGCAGGCGCATCTCCAAGTCCGCCCGGTCGGCACCGGCCAGCGCGGCAGCGTCCGGGTAGCGGGAGAACAACGCCGGGGTGATGGTGTTGACGCGGGCGTCGGTGGTCTGCGCGGACAGGACCGTGGCCACCAGCAGCTGGAAAGGGCTGTCGTGGTCCAGGGTGCAGCCGGCGTCTGGGTACAGGCGGGTGAGCACGTCGTCGACGGCGGCGGCCCGCTGGGCAAGCGCCGCATGGGCTTGCGCAGGGGCCTGGGAAATATCGGTGCCGGAGGTACCGGCTTCCGGCGTCCCCGGCTGCTGAACAGTTTGACCTGGCACACAGTGAGACTACAATGCACGTCGGCGTGCCACAGGTCACAAGCCGTGGCTAGGATATGAGGCATGAGGCCCCGTTCGTCCCCGGGCCCGCCAGACGACACCACAGGAGGACCTTCGTGGAAGACAGCATCATCTCCAGAATTCCGCTCTTCGAGGGCATGACTCCTCAGGAGCGAGAAGAGCTGCGCAACATGATGACGCAGACCACCCTGCGCCGCGGCGAGATCCTCTTCAACGAGGGCGACCCGGGCGATCGCCTGTACATCCTCCTGTCCGGCAAGATCAAGCTCGGTCATGCATCCGCCGACGGACGCGAGAACCTGCTGGCGGTACTCGGCCCCGGCGAGGTAGTCGGTGAGCTGACGCTCTTCGATCCGGGCCCGCGTTCCACCACGGCCACCGCAGTCGCCCCAACCGATCTGCTGGCGCTGGAGCACACCCAGCTGATGAGCTTCATCGAGACGCACCCCACGCTGGCCAAGGACATGCTGCGCGCGCTGGCACAGCGGCTGCGTCGCACCAACACGGCACTGGCAGACCTGGTCTTCTCCGACGTGCCCGGCCGCGTCGCCAAGGCCCTCCTGGATCTCGCGGACCGCTTCGGCTCATCCACGGAGGACGGCGTACACGTTCCGCACGACCTCACTCAGGAGGAGCTCGCCCAACTGGTCGGCGCCTCCCGCGAGACAGTCAACAAGTCGCTGGCCGAGTTCGTCTCGCGCGGTTGGATCCGCCTGGAGGGCCGCGCCGTCACGCTGCTCGACGTCGACCGCCTGCGCCGCCGCGCCCGCTGACACCCTCTCCCACCTGCGGGCGACCTACGCGAGTAGAACGCCGAAACCAGCACTGGTGAAGTGCTGGTTTCGGCGTTCAGGCTGCGCGGATTGCGGCAAGAACCACCAACGATGGGCTGCCGGAGGCGGTTACGGACACAGCGCTCGGATACGAGCCGTGATCCCAGCGGGCCAAGCCTCCCGTACAACCGGGCGGCGCCGTCGCAATGGCGCCCCGCACGGGGCGCTCAGGCCAGCGGCCGCTTGAGGTATGCGACCAGGTTCTCCGAACCGGATGGGCCGGGAACTACCTGCACGAGCTCCCAGCCGTCGGCACCCCACTGGTCAAGAATCTGCTTGGTGGAGTGGACGAGCAGGGGGATAGTTGCGTACTCCCACCGGGTGACGCCCGGGGCACTGCTATTCGCTTCGGTCATGCCCCGAGCCTAGCGGACGTACCCCCGGCGGGCGCCGGCGACGGCGGGTTCACGCAGCAGAGCCTGCGCACACACAATCTGCAGGTCCCGGGCCACCGACCCCGTAAAAGCCCGTATAAGCCCGTATCGACCCCGTAAAAGCCCGTATCAGCCCGTATAAGGCTGCACCGGAGCCGCCGGCTCAGCGCACGCGCGCCAGGATGCGGGGCGCCCGCCGCGCGTGGATCTCCGCAACGAGCTCGTCATCCTCGCGGCGCAGCCATTCACTCCAGTCGGTGACCTCGGGGAACCGCCGCAGTAGCGCGCGGCGCTCACGCTCGGTCAGCCCGCCCCACACGCCGAAGCTGAGCTCGGAGTCCAGCGCCTCCGCCAGGCACTCCATGCGCACCGGGCAGGTGAAGCACAGCGAACGGGCGTCGCGCTGCTCGGCCCCTTTTCCGAAGAGCCGGTCAGGTGGAACACTTGCACATGCCGCGCGTGCCGCCCAGGTCTGGTCGCTCGTCATTTTTCACTCCCTGCCTCCACAGCCGACTACAATGTCAGCCGCATCACACCTAGACGGTATGCCAACCGATGGTCATTTGCCAAATCGGTCTCCCTCCCCGGGCACCACCGGCGCTGCGCCCCCCGCCCCGAGCGTCATCCGACGCCCATCACCCCGAAGCGGCTCAGCCCTGCGGCAGGCCGAAGCCGCGGTGCTCGCCTTCGCTTCTAAGACGTTTTCCAGCCAGATAGCGTCGTGGCCCACTGCAATGAGAGGCCATTTGGCCGTAGTGTGGGCACATGTCGAAGTCATCCTCCCGCGGCAGGTCGCTGTCCTCCCCCGCCCAGGTCGTGGCGATGCTGCTGGTGTTCCTGCTCCTGTCTGGCGCGGGCGGTGTGCTCGCCGCGGGCTTCGCCATGCCGGCGGTCGGGGTTGCCTCCGCGATCACCAAGGCCTCGGCCCAGATGTTCGATGAGCTCCCCGATGACTTCAACATCCTCGAGCCCAGCCAGGTCTCGGTGATCAAGGCCTCCGACGGCAGCCAGATCACGCAGTTCTACGCTGAGAACCGCATCGTCGTCTCCCTGGATGACATCTCCCCGAATATGAGCAACGCCATCGTGGCCGTGGAGGACCAGCGCTTCTACCAGCACAAGGGCGTCGACCCTGCGGGCATCGTCCGCGCCGTCGTCTCCAATGCCAGCGGCGGCTCCCAGGGCGCCTCTACCCTCACCCAGCAGTACGTCCGCAACATCCTCATTGAGGCGGGCCTGCAGAGTGACGACGACGCCGCGATCGCAGCCGCCAAGGCACCGACCGTGGCCCGCAAGCTCCGCGAGATCAAGTACGCCCTCACCGTCGAGCAGAAGTACTCCAAGCAGCAGATCCTCGAGGGCTACCTAAACATCGCCTCATTCGGCCCCTCCACCTACGGCGTGGAGGCTTCCGCACGGCACTACTTCTCCCACTCGGCCAAGGACTTGTCGATCCCCGAGGCCGCGCTGCTGGCAGGCCTGACCAACGCCCCCGGCATGTACGACCCCGTCCAGTACCCGGACAAGGCGAAGAGCCGGATGGACTGGGTGCTGGAGAAGATGTACGAGGAGGAATTCATCACAGCCGAGGAGTACCAGGCCGGGCTGGACACCCAGGTCGCGGACCTGCTGAAGGTTACCGACTCGGTGGGCGGCTGCGGGGCCGCCGGCTCGGCCGCCTACTTCTGCGAGTACGTGGTGGGCGAGATCGAGAACTCCGACATCTTCGGCGCCACCGAGACCGAGCGGCGCCAGCTGCTGCTGCGCGGCGGGCTGGAGATCACCACCACGCTGGACACCGCCAAGCAGGAGGCCGCGGACGCCGCGGTGCAGGCCTACGTGCCCACCGGTGACCCGTCGGACGTCAAGACGGCACTGGTATCGATCGAGCCCGGCACCGGCCGGATCCTGGCCATGTCCCAGAACACCAACTACGGCGACGCCACCGGCTCCGACCCCACCGCCACCCAGATCTCCTACTCGGCGGACTACCTGCATGGCGGCATGGAGTCCAACGGCTTCCAGCCGGGATCTGCCTTCAAGACCTTCGCCCTGGCCCAGTGGTACCAGGAGGGGCGCTCCGGGTACGCAGTCACCAACACCACGCCGCGTACCTTCGGCTCCTACGAGTGGAACATCTCCTGCGACCCTGACCTACACCCCGAGCCCTGGACGCCGAAGAACGCCAACCCGGGCGAGAACGGCCGCCACTCAGTGGTGGACAACACGGCCCTGTCCATCAACGTCGGCTACGCGGAAATGCTGGTGCAGATGGATGTGTGCTCCGTAACCCAGCTGGCGGCCGATATGGGCGTGACCAAGGCCAACGGGGACCCGGTGGACCCCTACCCGTCGGTGGTGCTCGGTGGCACTGAGGCCACCCCGCTGGCCATGGCCAACGCCTACGCGACCTTCGCCGCCCACGGCGTGTACTGCACGCCCATCGCCATCGACTCCATCACCGACGCCGACGGCAACGAGATGAGCACGCCGTCGGCCGGCTGCAAGCAGGTCATATCCGCCACCGCTGCGGACCAGGTGACGATCACCCTTCAGTCAGTGCTGGCCAGCAAGGGCACCGGCACGGCCGCAGCGCTGAGCGGGCGCCCCACGGCCGGGAAGACCGGCACCACCGACGAAATGGACAACGCCTGGTTCATCGGCTACACCCCGCAGCTGGCAACCGCTATCTGGGCCGGGCACTCCGACCGCTACTACGCGATGAACCACCAGTACATCGGCGGGCGCTACTACGCCACCATGTACGGCGCCGACCTGCCCGCGCCCATGTTCAAGATGTACATGGAGGCGGCCCTGGCCAGCGAGCCGGTTGAGGGCTTCAACCAGGTGAGCCTCGGCTCCGGCGCACCGAGCGCATCCAGCGGCAGCTCCGATGATTCCGCGCAGACACGGCAGACCTCGGGCAGCGGCCAGCAGAGTCAGCACCAGAACGGCGGAGACGACTCGCGGGACAACTCGGACGACGAGTCCGACGACGAGGACTGACTGACATATGCGCGCTGCCCGCACCGCCCTGCTAGGCGGTCTGACTGCAGGCGTCGGCCTGCTCGGATATGCCCTGATCGAGGCGCGCATGCCGGTGCTGCGCCGCGTGGACGTGCCCGTACTGGCAGCAGGCGAGCAGCCGCTCAGGATCCTGCACCTGGCAGACCTGCACCTGACCGACCGCACTGAGGCGCGCGTCGACTGGGTGCGGAGCCTGGCGGACACCCACCCCGACGTCGTCGTCAACACCGGCGACAACCTCTCCTTCGCCAGCGGGCTGGAGCCACTGGGGCGCGCCTTGGAGCCCTTCCTGCACCTGCCCGGGGCCTTCGTCATGGGCGATCACGACTACCGCACCACGGTGTTCAAGCTGCCCACCCGCTACCTGCGCCGGGACCCGCGCGCTGGGGATGATCCTGCACAGGAGGCCGCCATTGAGGGGCTCCCCTGGCAGGAAGTGCGCGACCTGCAGGCGGCGGGCGGCTGGGCCGACCTGACTAATGCGCGCGGCACGATCACTGTAGGCGCGCGTCGTATTGAAGCGGTGGGGGTCGACGATCCGCACGTGAACCGGGACGCCTTCCCCGCCCCTGCACCGGCACCCGACGCCGCCGCTGTACGCGACTTCGCCGGTCGGCCACTGCGGCTGGGGCTGGCGCATGCGCCTTACCGGCGCGTGCTGGACGCGATGACGGCCGACGGGGTCGGGCTTACCTTCGCCGGTCACACGCACGGCGGCCAGTTGTGCCTGCCCTGGTACGGGGCCCTGGTGACGAACTGCGACCTCGACCGGGGCCGTGCGTCGGGCCTGTCCCCCTGGCCGGGAGCGCGCCCCGGAGCCAGCGGCGGTGACCGCATGTTCCTGCATGTTTCCGCCGGACTGGGCACGAGCCCGTACACCCCGGTACGTGTGGCTTGCCGCCCGGAGGCGACCCTGCTCACGCTGCGCCCGGCGGCCTGAACCCGCTGCGAGGAGAGCCGCGAGACGTGCACTTCCACGCCCGTTAAGTACAACAGGTGACCGACCCCTCAGGCACACGATTTCCCACACCGGCGGAACGACGGATATAGTTTTCCCGCACACGGGGTGTGGCGCAGTTTGGTAGCGCGCTTCGTTCGGGACGAAGAGGTCGTGGGTTCAAATCCCGCCACCCCGACGATAAGAAGGTCTCATGAGCTTGCTCATGAGACCTTCGCAGAGGAGGGAGTAAGAGGCCGCCGGGCCGAATACCCCGACGACGAGGACGCCCGCGAGCTCGCTCGTGAGGCGTCCGAGGCTGCATCGGCTCCGCAGCCCTTCAACAAGCACCTAACCGGCGTGGTAGAGCACTAACCGGCGTAGCACCCGACCCGAGCCGCCACACCCTCAAGCACGAAGAGTGCCTGGAATCCGCGGCGGGCGTACGTGCGGCGCTCAGCCAGGCGCATGTATTACCCTTATCGAGGCGTCGGGCCGCGACGGGCCCCGGGCTCCAACACAAGCCGCCACGAGCGGCCATCGCGCCGACTGGCGCTCTCCGGCCCGACGTCCTTCAAGGTCATCGGCGCCTGTTTCTCCACCGGCACCGATGCGACAGGGGCGTCAGCGGCCCTCAGACAACATCGGACGCTGCTTCTCAATCGCGACGGCGCGAATCTTGCCACGCGGCCTACGCGCCATGTGCACCACCATAATCTCCCCGGTCTTGAGCCACGGATCCTGATCCGGGACCGACCTTAGGAGCTTGCCGGGGGCATAGTCGGAAATGGCCTCCATGACCGTGGGCAGCACCGGGCGGTGGGTACACACAGCGACCGGAACATCGCGACGCCGCAGTACCTTGGAGACCACCTTGCGCGCCGCCTTCGGCTTGAGGGCATGCGCAGCCTCCGTCAGCGCAGGCTCGGCAGCCAGGTCAGCACCCGCCGCCTGCGCGTACGGCGCGACCGTGTCATAGCAGCGCCGCCATGGGCTGGTGATCACCTGGGCGACACCGTACGCGGCAAGCACCGGCACAAGCGCACGTGCACGCACCTCACCCTGATCCTTAGTCAGCGGACGAGTGGCCTCATCGGCCTCGGCGTCCCGCTCCTTGGGGCGATTCCACACCGAACGCTTGACGGCACGAGCATGCCGCACCAGCACAAAGGTCCACGTATCCAGCTTGCCGTCCTCCCACAGGTCCACCAGGGAGCCCAGTAGATCTCGGTCGGCCGAATGGGTGAGCAGTGCGCGGGCCTTCTTCGAGCGGACCCACTCGACGCCGTCGATCTCCGCCGCGTCGGCTGGTGTCACCGGCGTACGCGCGCGCAGCGCTGGGGAGTCATCCGCAAGCTCGCGGGCAGCCCAGTACCGGACCTCCTTGCGGGACCCGTCGGGCAGCCGGTAGCGGACCGTGTCCAGCGGCTGCCCCAGGGCAACCTGAAGACCAGTCTCCTCCGCGACCTCACGCACCGCGCAGGTGCGCACCGACTCCCCCGGCTCCACCTTGCCCTTGGGAAAGGACCAGTCGTTGTAGCTGGGGCGGTGCACCAGCAGTACCTCCAGATGCCCGTTCTCCTCGCGCCAGACGAGCGCACCCGCAGCACGGACAGTCATCTTCCCGTTGGACTTGTCTGCCATCTCAGCCGTCCCGCCCGTCAGTGGGCGCCCCGCAGCCGCGAGCGCGCCCAGGTCATCAGCGTCGTCTGGATGTCCTCGAGCCGGTTGCCCTCGGCGTCATGGGTATGGCGAGTCCAGGTGCCGTCCGGCTCCAGCCACCAGGAGGAGACGTCGTCGCTGGCCGCGTGGGTGACCAACCATTCCAGCTGACCGATCATGACGGGATCGGTGATCCGCACGAGTGCCTCCACCCGCCGGTCGAGGTTACGGTGCATCAGGTCCGCCGAGCCGATGAACAGGTCAGTGTCACCGTCGTTGCAGAAGGCGTAGATGCGGGAGTGCTCCAGGTAGCGGCCCAGGATCGAGCGAACCCGGATGTTGTCACTCAGCCCGGGCACGCCGGCCCGCAGGCCGCAGATGCCGCGCACCACGATGTCGACGGCGACTCCGGCACGGCTGGCCCGGTACAGGGCGTCAATGCAGGCCTCATCAATGATTGAGTTGACCTTGATGCGGATCCAGGCGGGCTTGCCGGCCCGCTTGTTGGCGATCTCCCGGTCAATGCGCTCAATAAGCCCGTCGCGCACGGTACGGGGAGCCACCAGCAGGCGGCGGAAGCGGGCGCGGGGGGCGTAGCCGGACAGCTGGTTGAACAGCGTGGTCAGGTCCTGGGCAACATCCCGGTCGCAGGTAAGCAGGCCCAGGTCCTCGTACCCGCGAGCGGTCTTGGGGTGGTAGTTCCCGGTACCGACGTGGCAGTAGCGGCGCAGCCCGTCGGACTCCTGGCGCACCACCAGCAGCAGCTTGCAGTGGGTCTTGAGCCCCACCATGCCATAGACGACGTGCACCCCGGCGCGCTCAAGCTTGCGGGCCCAGGAGATGTTGTTCTCCTCGTCAAAACGGGCCTTGATCTCCACGATCGCCACCACCTGCTTGCCAGCCTCGGCGGCCTCAATCAGGGCGTCGACGATCGGGGAGTCCCCACTGGTGCGGTACAGGGTCTGCTTGATCGCCAGAACCTTGGGGTCGGCTGCCGCCTGGGAGATGAACTCCTGCACTGAGGTGGAGAAGGAGTCGTAAGGGTGGTGCAGCAGCACGTCGTGCTCGCGCATGGCGGCGAAGATATCCCCGGGAGTGCTGGACTCCTGGGGGGCCAGGCCGGCCGCTGTGACCGGCACGAAGCGCGGATACTTCAGCTCTGGGATATCCAGGTCGTGCAGCTGGTTGAGGCTGGTCAGGTCCAGAGGCGCCGGCAGCTCGAAGACGTCGTCATCATGCAGGTTCAGGGCACGCACCAGGTAGCGGCGCACGAAGGGACTGATGGTGTCCTCCACCTCCAGGCGCACGCTCGCACCGAAGCGGCGGCGCTCGAGCTCCTTCTCCATGGCCTTCAGGAGGTTCTCGGCGTCGTCCTCCTCCACCTCGAGGTTCTCGTTGCGGGTCACCCGGAACAGGTGGTGCTCAAGGATGTCCATCCCCGGGAAGAGGTGATCCAGGTGCTGGGCGATGACAATCTCGATGGGTATGAAGGCCGTGCCCGCCTGCTTGTTCTTGGGGTCGAGTTCCCGCCCGGGCACGGTGATCAGGCGGGGCAGCGACTGCGGCACCTTGACGCGGGCGAAGTGCTCCTTGCCGGAGCGCGGGTTGCGCAGCAGCACCGCCAGGTTCAGCGACAGGCCGGAGATGTAGGGGAAGGGGTGGGAGGGATCCACCGCCAGTGGCGTAAGCACCGGGAAGATCTGGTGGCGGAAGTAGCGGGTTATCTTCTCCGCCTGCTCCGGGCTCAGCTGGTCCCAGTCGAGGATCTCAATGTTGTGCTCAGCGAGCTTTGGGCGGATGTCCTCCTGGAAAAGGGCCGCCTGCCGGGCCGTGAGCTCCTTAGCACGCTCGGTGATGGCCGCAACCACTTGGTGGGCATCCAGGCCGGAGGCACGCACCGGCGTGATGCCGGCCTTGATGCGGCGCATCAGCCCGGCCACCCGCACCATGTAGAACTCGTCAAGGTTGGAGGAGAAGATCGCCGCGAACCAGGCGCGCTCCAGCAGTTGCAGCTCCTGGTCCTCGGCCTGTTCCAGTACCCGCTGGTTGAAGTCCAGCCACGTCAGTTCCCGGTCGGCGAAGCGATCGGTGAACGAATCCAGGGGTGGCAGCTCTGACTCCGGGTCGGCCTCTGTGCCCGCCGCTGAGTCGGCCGACGCAACGCCGGGAGAGCCGGGATCGCCGTCCGCGGCGAGTGGGGCGACGGCGGTCGGCTCCGGGCCGGGCTCGCCCTCGGCGTCGTCGGAGTCCAGGAAACCCGTCTGGTCGTTGGCGCCGGGGGGTGAGACCTGCGCGACGCCACCCGACGCGGAGCGCGCATCCCCGACGTCGGAAACCTGCTCGTCGAAGTCCTCGTCCTCGTACTGGGGCCCGGCATCGTCGGCGAAGTCGCGCGGATCGGCGGACTCGATGACGTGGTCCTCAATGATCTCCTGGTCGCTGAGCCCGGTGCCGGAGCCGTCGGCGGATGCGGCCGAGGGACTCGTCGGGGCGCTGCCCTCTCCTGAAAGCATCGACGCAGGCCCCGGTGCGGCGGCGTGCCGCGCCTGCGCGCGGGCCCATCCGCCGAGGAAGGAGGCCAGAGGCGCTGAGGTCGTGGAGGGGGTCGCATCGGGGTCTGGCGTCGTCATAGGTGAATCGTCCCACGTCCCGCCTCGGATCGGGCAGTGAACCGCGCCAATGAACCATGGGACACCGACCCCTGGCGCTGGGGCGCTGGCCCGCGCCCACCGCGCGCGGGCCCCGGGGAGGACCCGATCCTGTCGCGCACCGTGGTTGGCCCGCGCCCACCGCGCGCGGGCCCCGGAGCCCGGCTGCGGCTCATCCGCCCGGCGCCACGCGCCAAGTCAGTCCAGGAGGCCGGCGCCGGCGCGCCGCGCCGCCTCCGTCAGTTCTTCAGCGGTGGCGAGCAGGGCCGAGTCCCGGCGAGTAACCGGGTGGGCGAGCTCGTCGGCGTCGTCGTCGATCCAGGTGGAATCGCTGCCTGCGGCAAGCGCCCGCAAGAAGTCGGCGGTTCCGGACAGCACGGGGACCAGCCCGGGTACGGAGTCTTCGGCGCGACCTGCGAGTACGGCGTCGATCGCGGCCCGCACCTGCTCCGCGGAGGGAACGCGCCGGGCGTCTTCCAGCGCCGCGTCGAGCCGGAGGCGTGCGGCGGCCGCCTCGGGCTCGTTCGCGATGGCGGCCAGGTCCACGACGGTGACGTAGCGCCGTTCGACCAGCTCCGGGTCGCGCCGAATCCACTCCCGCACGAGGAACAGACGCCAGAGCGTGCCCGGCAGGGTGGTGGCGGGCGAGTCCGCCCAGAGCTCGGCGACCGCGTCCACTCCGTGGGAGGCGACGGCCGTGACAACGCCGCTGCGAGTGATCCGCTCCACGGAGGCGTCTGTTTCCGGAGCGTCTTCCGGGAAGCCGCCGATCAGGGCCTGCGCGGCACGGTGAGCAAGCTCAGAGGCGACGGCGGTGTCCGTGCCGCCCTCGATGTTCTCGGCGGCCTCGGGGTCGAGCCGGGCGGGGCGATGGAACTGGCGGGCCATAGGACCTCCTAGCGATTCCGGATGAGTTCCGGGCGGTTCCCGGGTGGCGGCAGGACACGCAGACTGTATGCGTTAGTGGTGCCGACTTGGCAGTGCAGTCGGCGGGCGCTGCGGCGCCTGTCCCATTGTTGCGCAAGGAGCAGCGGTGTGCAGTGTGAGCCTGGAACTCCTAGGTGGCGCCCGCCAGGCGCAGCGGGCGCACCGGGAGGCAGCAGCGGGCGACCCAGACGGGCCCGGGTGCGCTTAGGCCGTCATCCGCTATGCTGGCGACGCCGACGGCGTATGGGCTCTGCTCCCGGCCGAAGGCGCGCCCCTCTAGCTCAGTTGGTCAGAGCTGCGGACTTTTAATCCGAAGGTCGTGGGTTCGAGCCCCACGGGGGGCACCTCACGACGGGCCGGCACATACTGGGTCAGCACATACCGTGCCGACTGCCGACAATCCTCACTCAGCTAAGGCGCGCTCGGGTATGCACATGCTCGGGCGACCGATATGAGAGCCGCAGGCGCGGGTGACGGTGAGGATGTCGACCCGGAGGTCGAGGGACTAAGCGGCGGTGGGCACTCTGGCCTAGCCGACGATTCGTACGTTCTGGTCGCGGTTCGCGTGCCTGTGGTTGACGGTTCGTACGTTCTCGCGACGGTTCGTACGTTCTGGTCGACGATTCGTACCGTTCGGTGACGGTTCGTACGGTAGGGGTACGTAGCGTCACCGAAAAGTACGAAGCGTCGGTGCCAAGGTACGAACCGTCGCCGGAAGTGCCGAACCGTCATGCGAAGTGCCGAACCGTCGCGCGGGGCGCACGAGCGAGCCGGCCCGGTCCGTGGCCCGCAGCAGTGGATGCCCCCGCAGTAGCGTGTGGCCCCCGCAGCACCACCGAGACCCGCAGCGGCGTTCTCACCTCCCCGCAGCGGTGCGTGCCTCCCAGTTGAGCCTGGCGTGCGGCACTGGCCTGCTGTGACCTGCGTGCACATCCGCACGCCTCCCCGCGGCATCTGGGGCGCGGTAACAGGGATCTTCGCGTTTGGGGGTTTGGTGGGTAGATCGGCGGTGCTTCGCAGAGTGGTTGATAGCGTGCGTGTCGCGGCGGCCCGGCGGGTGAGGAGTGTGGTGTGGCGATCGCGCTCGAGGGCCGTTCTCGGGCGTGTGAGGTCGTAGTCGACCACCCGCCGCCGACCGAATACGACCTCATTCGCCCCACACCCTCCACATCGTGGAGGGTTTCGGGCCCACGAGGACGTTTTCACCGTGCGGAGGTCGTCCTCGGCCTGGCGAGGTCGTACTCGACCGGGCGCAGCGGGTCGTTTCGGGGATGACGAGGTCGTTCTCGGGCTGGCGAGGTCGTACTCGGGCCGGCGAGGACGTACTCGGCCGGGCGCAGCGGGTCGTTTCGGGGCTGATGCTGCAAGTCGCGGACGTCGGCGTATTCCTGCAACTCAGGGTAGGCGCCTTTCAGCCCGAGGCGCGGCCCGAACCCCACGGGAGCGCCTCATTGCGGGCTGGCACGGCATGTCCACGCGGCACGCAGTCGGCCCCCGCGCTCCGCTCCTGGGACGGCCCTTGCCGCCAAGACCGGTCACAGGCGAGCAGCACCCCCAACGCCATCCCCGCAAAGACCACCGAGGCCGTGAGCAGCAGCAGCGCGACCGCCGCGTCAAAGCCTCCCTCAACAACCAGCTCGATAGCGCTTTCAAGGAGCATGAGCGAAAGCAGTCCGCATAGAACGCCCACACCATTCAGCACAAATGGCACTACCATATCTCTCACGCCGCACCCACCAGGAATCTATTTTAGAATACACGTCTTGCCGGGGCCACGGAACCTGCCGGCACAATTCAGCCGCCCCATTAGTTGAACAGGCATTCAGGCAACGGCAGTAAGACCGGAAACCACCGCCCCGCCACATACGGCGATCGCCCGGCAGCACTAGTCGGTAGCGACAGCCGACTGCACCTGCCGACCGCGCC
>NZ_PIZC01000020.1:0-4894 GCF_019325145.1 Actinomyces sp. 594 | reverse complement strand
GGTGAAGCCGCATTCTGCGGCTTCACCACGACCCTGCTTTCCCCGTCTGCCGACGGGCCGTTCACCGCCTGCGGGCGACGGCCAGATACACGTAAATGGCGACCATGGCCGCCACGAGCGAGAGCAGCCAACGGATCCAGTCGATCCCCGGGGTGTCCGCCACACCCAGCATCCCGGCCAGCCAGCCGCCGACGAAGGCGCCGACAGCGCCCAGGACAATTGTCCACAAAATAGACAGACTCTGGTCCCCCCTCATGATCAGCCTGGCCAGGGCACCGATGATGCCGCCGAAGATGACCATCCCGATGAGTTCACCCATGACGCGTTTCCCTTCGTGTCGAGTTGAACGACGCGCCCGTAGGCATAATGCCACACAGAGCACTGGCGCCTATACGCCTAGAAGCAACATACACTAGAATTGCCTAGGAGTGAGACCCCTCTCAACGGTTTGCAATACAGCAATCGCCCACCCATGTTTTATTCATTATCTTCTCATGCCAGGCCGATCATACTTCCGGGCGGCTCACGTATTTCCCGGGATTCCTGAACACCAGCTGGGACCGGAAACCGGATGGGTCCCCGCACATTTCGGCGGCGCACCGGTCCGCGCGGGCACACCGGCAACAGGGCGACAGGGCCGTAAAGCGCTCCGCGGGGCAGGAAGCTACCCCGCGGAGCGCTCTCTCCCCCGCCCGTGTCTGCCAGCAGCCCCGGCCGCATGGGCGGGAAACCGCTACAGCACGCCAAGCAGCAGGGCCAGCACCAGGACCACCACCAGCGCAGTCACTGACAGGATCGTCTCCATTAGCGACCAGGTCTTGAAGGTCTGCCCCACGGTCATACCGAAGTACTCCTTGACGAGCCAGAATCCGGCGTCGTTGACGTGCGAGAGGAACACCGACCCGGCGCCGATCGCCAGCACCAGCAGGGCCGCCTCCACCGGCGGCATGTCGGAAGCCAGGGGCGCCATGATGCCCGCAGCGGTAATCGTGGCAACCGTGGCGGATCCGGTGGCTAGGCGAACCGCCACCGCCACCAGCCAGCCGGCCAGGAGCGCCGGCACGGCGGCCTGCTCGAGCCAGCCGGCGATGATCGTGGCGATGCCAGACTCGATCAGCGTCTGCTTGAATCCGCCGCCGGCGCCGACAATCAGCAGGATCCCGGCGATCGGCCCAAGCGCGCCGCCTACGCGGGCGGAGATCTCATCGGCCGTGTCGCCCATGCGCACGCCGAAGACGAGGATCGCCACCAGCACGGTCAGCAGCAGGGCAACAATGGGCTGGCCCAGGAAGAGGGCAAAGTGGGCGAGCGGGTTACTGGAGCCGTCGGGCGACTTCGTCTCAACCAACGTCTCGACCACCGTACGCATGAGCATCAGCAGCACCGGCAGCAGCACAACGCTGATGGACACGCCGAAGGACGGCCGTGCACCGCTGCGCTCGCGCTGCTCGCTCCCACCAAGCGGCTCAGGCGCCTCGATCGGCACCCAGCGGGCCATGAGCCGGGCCGACAGCGGGCCCGCGACGATCACGGTGGGGATCGCGACCAGCAGGCCGAAGCCGAGGGTAATGCCGAGGTTGGCCCCGACGGCGTCAATGGCGATGAGCGGTCCGGGGTGCGGGGGCACCAGGCCGTGCAGGGCGGAGAGCCCCGCCAGGGCGGGCACGCCCACGAGCACCAGTGGCTGGCGGGCCCGCCGGGCCACCATCATCACCACGGGGATCAGCAGGACGATCCCCACCTCGAAGAACAGTGGAATACCGACTACGAAGGCGATCAGCGCCATGGCCCACGGGAGGCGGCTCGCCGAGGTGTGGTCCAGGATCGTGTCGACGATCTGATCCGCGCCGCCGGAGTCGATCAGCAGCTTGCCGATGATGGCGCCGAAGGCGATCAGTGTGCCCACGTCGCCGATGGTGGATCCCAGGCCGGAGGTGAATGCCGTGAAGGTGTCGGCCAGGGGGATGCCGGCCACCAGCGCAAGCACCGCAGATCCGAGCGTGAGCGCCAGGAAGGGGTGGACCTTGGTCCAGACGATCAGAACGATGATCGTGGCGATGCCGACCAGTGCGGCGAGGATCAGCTGTAAGTCATTGCCCGCGTGCGGCACGGCGTCCGCAGCGGCCAGGATTGTGTGCGTCATTGTCAATGTCTCCATGACGAAGATGGGTGGGGAACGGGGGACAAGAACGGTCAGGCCGGCGTGGCGGCCTCAAGCGCCGCGAGGATGGCCTCGAAGGTTGCCTCGGGCGTAGCACGCGAGACCACGGTGACGCCATCCTCGTCGTCCTCCAGGGGCTCGAGGGTGGCGAATTGCGAGGGCAGGAGAGCCGGGGGCATGAAGTGCCCCGCGCGGCGCTCCATGCGCTCACGCAGTTCCTCCTGCTCGGCAACCAGGTGGATGAAGAAGACGCGCCCGTCCGCCTGTGACAGCAAGTCGCGGTAGGCCCGCTTCAGCGCGGAGCAGGTGACGATGGTCTTCGTGCCGGAGGCCGCCTGCTCGCTCATCCAGTCGCGCAGGGACTCGAGCCAGGGACGCCGGTCATCGTCGTCCAGCGGGATGCCGCTGGACATCTTGTCGATATTCGCCTGCGGGTGGAAGTCGTCGGCCTCGGCCACGGGCCAGCCCAGCGCGCGGTGGAGGTTCGCTGCTGCGGTGGTCTTTCCACAGCCGGCCACCCCCATGATGACGAGGTGCTCAACGGGTTGGTTCATGGCGGGCTCCTTTGACTCCGTCGTCTACGTTGGGTACTACGATTATGCGGGTTTAGGTGCTACCTTTATATAGGTCTTAGGTCCTTGATTATGCGGGCGTCGCATCATGCATCTTGTCCAGAGCCGCTGAGTCTCCGGCGGTACCGGCCCGACGGCGCGGCAACGGCCGCCGCAGCCGACTCCGCACACGTTCTGACCCACTGCCCCGGGAGCGGCCATGACATCCTCAGTCCGACGCGGCGACATCCTTGACGCCCTCGGCCGCGCCATCGTCTCCGGCAAGCTCAGACCAGGAGAGTCCCTCACCCTTGACGACATCCAGTCCCAGCACGGCATCTCGCGCACCCTCGCCCGGGACTGCGTACGCACCCTGGAGTCGGTAGGACTCGTGGAGTCCCGCCGCCGCGTGGGGGCGATGGTAAGGCCACCTGCCGATTGGGCGGCACTGTCACCCCTGGTAATCCGCTGGCAACTCGACGCAGACCCCGAGGGACCGAAGTTCGGAGCGCTGACCGAGCTGCGCGCCGCCGTAGAGCCCGTCGCCGCCGCGGCCGCGGCCCGCCGCGCCACCGAAGCACAGCGCCTGGAACTACTGCGCCTGGCCAACACGATCCGCGAACAGGGAAGCACCGGATCCGTCGCCTCATACCTCGACGCCGATATCGCCTTCCACAGCCTGGTACTCACGGCAAGCCAGAACGACACCTTCGCCGCCCTCACCGAGGTGGTGGCCGAGGTGCTCAGCGGCCGCGCGCGGCTGGCCGACGCGCCCTGGCAGTCTCCTAAGCCACAGGCCTTGGAGCTGCACGTTCGCCTGGCCGAGGCAATCGCCGCGGGCAGGGTTGAACAGGCCGAGCAGCACATGCGCGAGATCGTGGCGGAGGTGCGCGAGGTACTGCTGGATCGTGGCCTACGGGGATTCCTCGCTACCTGATTCGACCGTGCTGCGGCCCGCCTGCCCGCGACCCGTACTCGCCGCCCGCACAGTCGGGCCTGCTCCGACGGTTCACAGCACCGCCGCGGCCACCAGCACCACCGGCACGAACCCCGCCGTCGTGAGCAGCACGGCATCCCGGGCCAGGGGCTTGGCCACCCCGTAACGGGAGGCGTACATGAACACGTTCTGCGCCGTCGGTAATGACGCCGTCGTCACCGGCATCAACAGGGCGGCACCGCGCAGCCCGGCCGCCAGCCCCAGACCCGCCGCCAGACCGGGCACGACCAGCAGCTTCCAACCCACCGCCCAACGCAGCGCGGTGCGGCTGGCGGCGTCGTGCACCGGCTCGGGCGGTACGTTGACGACGCGGGGCACGGCTCCGCCCGTTGCCTCGTCCTCCCCGACCGGCCCGGGCTTCGGCGCGCCGGCCACGCTCCGCGGCGGCCGCAGCCGGGATGCGGCCAGGCTCATGCCCAGCGACAGCATCATCAGCGGCACGGCGATCCGCCCCAGCGTGTCGAGCAGCTCGGCGAGGTGCCCGCGCAGCAAGGCACCCAGGTCGATGCCGCTCAGGTTCACCAGCACGCCGACCAGCACTGCGAGCACCAGTGGGTTGCGCAGCGGCAGCGTGTAGGTGGCGAAGCGGGAGGGACTGCCGCGCCGGGTCGCGGCATCCAGCACAGTGAAGGCGAGCGGCGTGAGGACCAGCAGTTGCAGCAACAGGATCGGGGCAACCGCGGTGGCGTCACCGAGTACCAGTACCAGCACCGGGATGCCCAGATTGGCGGCGTTGACGTAGGCGGAGGCGAGTGCCCCGATCATCGCCTCGGCCACCGGGCGGTGCAGTAGGCGGCGGTGCACGCACCAGGCGGTCGCCAGTCCCAGCAGCTCGGCCCCGACGGCGACGGCGGTGCCCACCGAGGTGACGGCCGCAAGGTCGGCGCCGACGAGGGTGGTGATCAGCAGGGCGGGCGTGGCGGCGAAGAAGCACAGGCGGGTCAGGACGGTGTCGGACCCCACGGGCACGGCCCCGGTGCGCACCAGCACCCAGCCCACCGCAATGACGACGGCGAAGACCGCCAGGCCCCCAACCACGTCAGCCACCGGTTCTCCCCAACCGCTCTTAGTCGACCGGCTCGAGGTCGATCCAGGTCCCGGCGTGGTCGGAGACGACGAAGGCGCGGGTCCCGCCGCCGACGGCGCGCAGCCGGGGCCCGGCCGGCAGACTGCCGCCGGGCGCGG
>NZ_PIZC01000019.1:0-32248 GCF_019325145.1 Actinomyces sp. 594 | reverse complement strand
AAGGGCTTCAAAGCGCTCAAACGAGTCACCCTCGACCCAGCCACCATCACCAACATCACCGCCACCGCCCTAGTCATACTCAACCTGAACCACGACCTCCCCTGATGAGAAAGGCTCATTGCAGTCACAATCTCACTGACCAGGTCCTAATATTCATCAGCCTTAGGAGACTTCCACGCATCGGACAAGTCCTGCGACAAGGTCTCAGCCTTACTACTACCATCCTCCAGGCCGAGATCCGCACTAGAATCCTGCACCATCCCAAGGAGCTCAGCCACAGCCTCCTCCTTACTCCTCATCAGTCACAACAAAACCAGCCTTTCCAGATGTTGAGCGGACAGTACGCACCTCAACATGCGCCTGCTGGCCGAAGCTAGCGGGTCACCGCTATTGAAACGAGCGGACGAGGACACGAGCTAGCAGGGCCCCTTCCCCGGGCTGGCGCCCGGACATCTGACTATGCACCGCCGCACCAACTCCGGACGGCCATGCGTAACACGTCGAACACCGCCAAGTTACCATACCGCCATATATATCGGTACTGGCAGCGGGCTCGACTGACCTCTCCCCGGACGCGTGCCCCTCAGGGCTGCCTGTGCCACCGACCGCGTCAGAGTTTTCCACAGGCCCGGGAAGAGTGCTTCCGCCCAGGTTCCGTAACGGGAAGGATTGGCCCATGACCGCTTCTAGCACTCAGGGCACACCGCCGGGCTCCATGACGCGCACAGTACCCGCACGAGTAGTGCTGGCGCACCTGCTACACGAACCGGTGCAGCCCGCGCTGGGCCCGCTAACCCGCCAGGAGCTCCACCTACTGCACTACCCCGATATCGACGAGCAGGTCCTCACGGAGGTGGCAGGCCAAATGGTGCCCGCAGACATGATTCGCACCCCGTTCCAGCGTGCCCGCGCTCTGAAACCGATTGTGTCCGCAGGCAGGACGGTAGCCGGCCGCACCGCGCTATGGGTACACACGGGAGGCTGCCCGCCAAGCCGCGTTGAGCTGGCGACGGGCACCGGCCCCGGCACCGTCGTGAAGCTCGCCGGATTGAACTGCCTACCCCTGACGAGAGTCGTCGTAGACCTGGCGCGCACCGCCCCGCCCGGGATCGCCGTATCCGCCGTACTGCGCGCGCGCCGGGCCGGAGTCACTCGCGCCGAGTTGGAACCCGACCTGCTGGCGTGCCGGGGCGGCCGCATGCGAGGCCTGCGCCGGGCCCGCCGACTGATCGACGACTTGTACGCGCCGAGGTCTCAGGCGCCTACGTGCGCGTCCTCATGATCCTGCTGGCGGCGGGTGGCCGAGGAGGTCAGCCGCCGTGCCTCGAAGACGCCGTCGATGCGGCGCAGGGAGGCGAGCGTGTGGTCCAGGTGGCTGGCCTCTGCTAGTTCGACCACGAACCTGCCTACCACGACCCGGTCGCGGGAGGTACCAACGTTCGCGCTGATCAAGTTGACGTGGTTGTCAGCCAGGACGCGTGTGATGTCCGCCAGCAGACCCCCGCGATCGAGGGCCTCCACCTCCAGCTGCACCAGGTAGGCGCTCTGCGCGTGGTCGGCCCACCGGACTTTCAATATGCGTTCCGGCTGCTGCCTGAGCTGTTCGACGTTCTGGCAGTCGGCGCGGTGCACGGACAGACCCGAACCGCGGGTTACGAAGCCAACGATCTCATCCCCGGGCATGGGGGTGCAGCACCGGGCAAGCTTGACATACACGTCGCCCTCGTCCATGCCCTCGACGACGACGCCCGGGTCCCCGACACCGCGGGTGCGCTGCTGGGTCAAGGCGGCACGGGTGGGTAGAACGCCTTCCGCAAGAGTCTCCTCCGCGCCGGCCTCGCCACCCATGGACGCAACCAGCGTATCCACGACGTGCTGGGCGGAGACGTGCCCCTCCCCCACCGCGGCGTACAGCCCATCGATGTCCTGCTTGTTCAGCGTCTCGGCCACGTTGAGCAGAGAGTCATGGCTCATCAGCCGCTGGATCGGAAGGTCCTTCTTGCGCATCGCCCGGGCAATGGCACTCTTGCCGGCCTCAATGGCCTCCTCGCGGCGCTCCTTGGAGAACCAGGCCTTGATCTTGTTGCGGGCGCGCGTGGAGCCGACGAAGTTCAGCCAGTCGCGGCTGGGCCCGGCGCCCTGCGCCTTGGAGGTGAACACCTCCACCGTGTCACCGTTCTCCAGCTTGGTGTCAAGCGGTACGAGCCGACCGTTTACACGAGCGCCCACCGTGCGGTGACCTACCTCCGTGTGCACGGCATAGGCAAAGTCCACCGGGGTGGACTCGCTCGGCAGCGCCAGCACGTCGCCCTTAGGCGTAAACACGTAAACCTGCCCGCCGGACATCTCGTAGCGCAGGGAGTCCAGGAACTCGGCGGGATCCTGCGTCTCCTTCTGCCAGTCGACCAGCTGCCGCAGCCATCCGAGCTCGCCGGCGTCAGAGTCACCGGGCGCTCCCCCCAGCGGGCTGGGACCGCTGGCGTTCGGGTCCTCCTTGTACTTCCAGTGCGCCGCCACCCCGTACTCGGCCATGCGGTGCATCTCATGCGTGCGGATCTGGATCTCCACCGGCTTACCGCCCGGGCCGATCACCGTGGTGTGCAGGGACTGGTACAGGTTGAACTTGGGGACCGCGATGTAGTCCTTGAAACGCCCGGACATCGGAGTCCAGCGCGAGTGCAGCGCCCCCAGCACCGCGTAGCAGTCCTGGACTGTGTCTACAATGACACGCACTGCCACCAGATCGTAGATGTCATCGAACTCCTTACCCCGCACGATCATCTTCTGGTAGATCGAGTAGTAGTGCTTAGGCCTGCCGGTGACAATGCCCTTGATCTTGTTGACCCGCAGGTCCTCCTCTATCTGCAGGCGCACCTGGCGCAGGTACTCCTCCCGAGCGGGCGCGCGCTCTGCCACCAGGTGCTCGATCTCGTCATACACGCCCGGGTACAGCGCCTTGAAGGAGCGGTCCTCCAACTCCCACTTAATGGTGTTCATCCCCAGTCGGTGCGCCAGCGGTGCATAGATCTCCAGGGTCTCCTTGGCCTTGCGCGCAGCGGTCTCCTCCGGCACATACTTCCAGGTGCGGGCATTGTGCAGCCTGTCACCGAGCTTAATGACCAGCACGCGAATGTCCTTCGACATGGCCACGATCATCTTGCGGACAGTCTCCGCCTGGGCGGCGTCCCCGTACTGGACCTTATCCAGCTTGGTCACGCCATCAACCAGCAGGGCGATATCGTCACCGAAGTCGGCGCGCAGCCGCTCCAACGTGTAATCCGTGTCCTCAACGGTATCGTGCAGGAGGGCGGCGGCCAGAGTCTGCGGCGTCATGCCGAGCTCCGCGAGGATGGTGGCCACCGCAACCGGGTGAGTGATGTAGGGCTCGCCCGACTTGCGCATCTGCCCGGCGTGCGCCTTCTCCGCAACCCGGTAGGCGCGCACGATCAGACTGGTATCGGCCTTGGGGTGGTTCGCGCGCAGGGCGCGCATTAGCGGTTCGATGGCGGGCGGGGTCGAATGCCCCCGTGCACCGAACCACGCCAAGCGGCTGCGCACGCGCGACCCGGGCACAACAGTCTCATCCGCTGCGCCGGTTCCGTTGCGCGTGTCAGTCGTCATACCCGGATCATAGCCGGGTTAGCCGACACGAGTGGCAGCGGTGAGCGGAATCAGGCCGATTCGAAAACCACGACGGACTCGACGTCCCGGCCGGCCAGCTTCTCCCGGCCCCCGAGCCCGGCAAGCTCAAGCAGCATGCATACGGCCTCGACCTTCGCGCCGGCCTGCTCCAGCAGGCTGATGGAGGCCGCGGCGGTGCCACCAGTGGCCAGCACATCGTCGATCACCAGTACACGCGACCCCTCCTCGACCGTCTCGGGCCGCAGCTCCATGCGGGCTGTGCCGTACTCGAGCTCGTAGTCGACACCCAGTACCGGGCCGGGCAGCTTGCCGGCCTTGCGAACAATCACCATGCCTATGCCCAGGTGCACAGCCAGCGGCGCGGCCAGGATGAAGCCGCGGGACTCCAGCCCGGCGACGGCGTCGATATGACCGCGGTAGTGAGCCGCCAGGCCGTCGATCAGGTTGGCGAAGGCCTCCCCATTGGACAGCAGCGGCGTGATGTCGCGAAACAGCACACCAGGCTCCGGGAAATCCGGGATCTCCCGAAGATTGTCCAGAACCAGACGCGTGAGTTCCTGGGGCAACGCGGACGAAACTGTCATGACCGCTTCCTCTTCCTCTTGGGCTGGGCGGAGACACCACGGTGGTGTCCGGGGATGACTGGGGCGGCCGCCGGGGCGGCTGCAACGGCGGCCAGGGCCTCCGGGTCGTCGCCGGCGGCGGCAATGCGCTCGTCCCGTACCATGGCGACGCGGGCGGCCTGCTCCTTTACAACGGCCTCACGGCTGCGCAGGTCGACCAGGAGCGGGGTGGCTAGGAACAGCGAGGACACCGTGCCCGCGATCATGCCGATGAACAGAGTCAGCGCAATATCCCGCAGGGTGCCCGCCCCGAGGATGAAGGCGCCAACCACCAGCAGCGAGGCGACCGGCAGCACGCCCACGACCGATGTGTTGATCGACCGGATCAGCGACTGGTTGACCGCGAGGTTGGCCAACTCGCCGTAAGTCGAACGATTTTGGGTCTCATAGCCGCTCGTGTTCTCCCTGACCTTGTCGAATACGACGACCGTGTCATACAGGGAGTAGCCGAGGATCGTGAGCACGCCGATGATTGTGGCGGGGGTGACCTCGAAGCCGCTGGCGGCGTACACGCCCACGGTGATCAGGATGTCGTGTACGAGCGCCAGCAGGGCCGCGGCCGCCATCTTCCAGGTGCGGAAATATGCCCAGATCAGCGCGCCGACGAGCACGAAGAAAATCACCAGGCCGCGAATTCCCTTGTTGGTGACGTCGGAGGACCAGGTGGGTCCGATCGTCGTGGCTGACACGTCCGCGTCGGCGACGCCGTAAGCATCCGCCAGCGCGGCGGACACACCGTTGAGCTGCTCGTTGGTCAGCTCGTTGGTCTGCACGCGCACGGAGGATGAGCCCACCGTGCTCACCGAGGCTCCTGAGGCCAGCCCCTCCTCCGCCAGGACGGCGTTGGCAGGCGCAACGTCGGGCTTGGCCAGCGCAGTTACGGTGATCTCGGAGCCTCCGCGGAAGTCAATTCCCGGTGTCAGGCCGACCGTGCCGATCAGGATGATCGAGGCCAGCACCGCAGCGCCGGCGATTGCATACCACAGGCGGCGCCTTCCTACGAAGGGGAAGGAGGTATTTCCGGAGTAGAGCTCGTTGCCGAGTTGGGCAAGTGACTTCATGCCTGCTCATTCTCCTTTTCGCTTGTCTCCTCGGCGTCGTCCGCATCCCCCGCGCCCCCGCGGTCCGGCACGTCACCGCTGTCTGTATCCGCCTGTGCACGCTCCTGCGCGCGACGGGCCTCGGCACGACGCCGGGCCAGCGAGCCACTACTGGTTGCGGCGGCGGCCAGCAGGCCGCCCCGGTAGGCGGCGCGCGAGCGTGCCCCCAGGTGCTCGGGGTCAAGGCCCGACAGGCGATGCCCTTCGCCGAAGAACCGGAATCTCAGGATCCACACCATCATCGGATGCGTGAACAGGATGATGACGGCGAGGTCAACCACAGTGGTCACCCCCAGCGTGAAGGCGAAGCCCTGCACGCCGCCGACGGCCAGGAAGTACAGGACAACCGCCGCCAGCAGGTTGACCGAGTCGGAGACGATGATCGTTCTACGGGCGTGCTGCCAGCCCTCATCCACGGCGGCCACCAGTGTGCGGCCGTTGCGGACCTCGTCGCGGACCCGCTCGAAGTACACGATGAAGGAGTCCATCGTGATGCCGATCGCGATGATCAGGCCGGCCACGCCCGCCAAGGACAAGCGGTAGCCCATTGACCAGCTCAGCAGGGCGATGACCAGGTAGGTGCCGGCGGCAGCCACGAGCAGCGAAGCCACTGCGACGACTCCCAGCCCCCGGTACTGCCACGCCAAGTAGGCCACGATCAGCACGAAGCCGATCAACCCGGCGATCAGCCCGTTGCGCAGCTGCTCGGTGCCCAAGGTCGCGGAAATACGCTGCTCCGACTGGACCGTGAAGGACAGTGGCAGCGAGCCGAAGGAGAGCTGGTTAGCCAGGGTGTTTGCCTGCGCCTGGCTGAAGTTGCCGGAAATCTGCACCCGACCATCGGTGATGGCGGTCGTGACATCTGGGTTGAATCCAGAGGACATGATTGTCAGCCCATCCAGCACGATGGCGAACTGTGCCTTCTGCGAGTCGTTCGAGGTCACGTCGGTCGCGCCGGAGGCGGCTGCCGCAGACGCGGCGTCCCGATAGGCGATAAGGCGCTCCGAGACCTCGGCGAAGGCCTTGGTGCCGGCCTCGTCGAACTCAAGGGACACCACCCAGTTGTTGGTGGTTGCTCCCTGGCTGGTGGTCTCCAGTCCCGATGATGCGGAGGCGACATCGGTTCCGACGATGTCGGCGGGTCCCAGGATGTAGATCGTCCCGCTGCCGTCACGCGCGCAGGAGATCACAGCAGAGTCGGGGTCCTGGGCCTGGCCGGTGAGAGACTCCGCGGCGGTGCAATCCGTCAGGTACGCGTCATAGATGAGCTGCTCCGAGATCCAGGAGTCGGAGGAGTGGTCATCGCTGGTGGCTTCCAGCGGGTCTGGGCTGATAGTGCCGTCTCCGTCCACATCCGCGAGGGTCGTGGCCATCTCCTCCGCCGTCACCGTCGCGGTGGGCAGGGGTTCAGCGGCCGCATCGGTCTCCTGATCCTCTGCGTTGGCGGTGGCGTCGCTGGACGCCTCCGGTGTCTCTGATGTCTCTGGTGTCTCTGCGTCCGTGGGCGCGCCGCTCTCCGATTCACCCGGAGCAGCGCTTTCGTCCGGGGTCGCGCTTTCATCCGGAGTCGCATTGGCCAGGCTGGATACGTAGCTGTTCTGCGCCTCGGCGTAGGCCGCAGCACCGGCTTGCAGTATGCGAATTACGGGGCGGAAGTACAGCACCGCCGAAGTGCGCACCAGGTCGAGAGTCTCCTCGCTGGGAGTGCCCGGCAACGACACGATGATGTTGTTCCCGCCCTGCCGGGAGATCTGTGCCTCGGCAACACCGGAGGCATCCACGCGCTGGCGGATGATCTCAATGGCCTGGTTGAGGTCTTCCTCGGTGATATCTGAGCCATCGGAGGTGGTGGGCGTAAGAATGATCTGGGTGCCGCCCTCCAGGTCCAGGGCGAGCCCCGGAGTCATCTGGGTGCGTCCCGTGATGGCGCCCACCGCCAGCGCGGTGTAGCCGAGCACGATGACCAGGAGCAGCACCAGCAGGCGCCGGCCCGGATGCTTGAGCTTATTGGTGGACACGCGGTCCTCTCTTCGGGGCGGGATGCGCCGTCGCCAAGGGGCGGCCGACGCTCTGAATTCGGGGTGGGGCAGGGCTCAGGCCTGCGGCTGGGGCTCCTCCGGGTGACCGTCCCGGCCGGGCGCGGCGGAATCCTCGGCACCGGTGGCGGCGGCCTCGTGGACAGCGTCCGGGTCACCCGGCTCGTCCTCAAACTCGCCCGCAGCGTCGTCCGCGGTGTCCTCCTCAGCGGAGGCGAAGGGCGGCTCCTCAGCCCCGACGACCGCATTCTTGGCCCACAACGACTCATCTCCCAGCGGGGTAGCCAGGGTGACCACGTCACCGTCGACCTCTACTACGGTGCCGTAGAAACCGGCCCGGGTACGCACCCAGGTGCCGGGCACCAGCGCCTCCTCGGTGCGGCGTCTCTGCTCATCCAGCATCCGCTCCTGCTGCTTGCGCGCGAACCTGGACATCAGCCAGAAGGCCAGCAGCATGACGATCAGTATGAGCAGCATGGGGTCCATGGTAATGACTCCGTTCGTGAAGAAACCCTGCATCGCCCGGGCGATAGCGTCTGCGAGTCTAGGCCACCCGGGGGTGCGCACGCCCGCCCGCTCCGCCGACGGAGGTGTGACACGCGCCCCTTATACCTTCCGATTTCGACCTGATCACGCAAAAAGTGTGCCGTCCTCGGGCGGACGCAGGCCCAGGTGCGCGTAGGCTGCGGGGGTGGCCATGCGCCCCCTGGGTGTGCGGACAATCAGCCCCTCCCTGAACAGGTACGGCTCGGCCACCGTCTCAATGGTCTCAGGCTCCTCCCCCACGCTCACCGCTAGAGTGCTCAGGCCCACGGGCGCGCCGGCGAAGCGCGTGCACAGGGTCTGCAGCACCGAGCGGTCGAGCCGGTCCAGGCCCAATTCGTCGACCTCGAAGACCTCCAGCGCCCCGCGGGTCGCGGCCAGGTCCAGGCGCCCCGGTGTTCCGTGCACCTGGGCCCAGTCCTGAACCCGGCGCAGCAGGCGATTGGCGATACGAGGAGTGCCGCGGGAGCGCCTGGCGAGCTCACCGGCCGCGTCACCTTCGATGCGGACCCCCAGCAGGTTGGCCGACCTGGTCACGATACGGGTCAGGTCCTCCGGCCCGTAGTAGTCGAGATGGCCCGTGAAACCGAAGCGGTCACGCAGCGGAGCGGGCAGCAGCCCCGCGCGAGTCGTGGCGCCGACTACGGTGAAAGGCGGCAGGGTCAGCGGAATGGAGGTCGCCCCTGGTCCCTTGCCCACGACCACATCCACCCGGTAGTCCTCCATGGCCAGGTAGAGCATCTCCTCGGCGGTGCGGGCGAGCCGGTGAATCTCGTCGATGAACAGTACGTCCCCCTCCTCCAGGGAGGACAGGATCGCGGCCAGATCCCCCGCGTGCTGAATCGCGGGCCCGGAGGTGATGCGCAGTACGCCGTCGACCTCGTTGGCGATGATCATGGCAAGCGTGGTCTTGCCCAGCCCCGGCGGACCGGACAGTAGCACGTGGTCCGGGACCGCTCCGCGGGCCAGGGCGGCGCGCAGCACAACCGACAGCTGCCCCCGCACCACCTGCTGGCCGACGAAGTCCTCCAGCCGCTTGGGCCGCAGAGCAGCCTCCGCCGCACGCTCGGCGTCATCCGCGGAGCCACCAACCAGGCGCCCGTCGGCAATCGGGCCGCCGCCCTCCCCAGGGTAATTAGCCACGCGTGCCACCTCCCAGGTACCGCAGCGCGGCACGCAGCAGTTCCGGCAGTGGCAGCGGGGTGGCTGCTCCGGCATCGGCGCGCTCGGACTGGACGGTGGCAACCGCGCGGGTCGCTGCCGCCTCGTTCCAGCCCAGCTGCACCAGTGCGGCAACCACATCGGGATTGGCCTCGGCGTCCGCGGCCTGCTCGGGCCCGGGCACGGTGCCAGGCTCGCCGCCCACCGGTGGGCCGAGCTTGTCCGCGACGTCGATAATCACCCGCTGGGCGCCCTTGGGGCCGAGCCCGGGAACTCGCTTGAGCGCGGCGACGTCGTTAGCGGCAACAGCCCGCCTCAGCGCATCGGGAGTGTGCACGGACAGGATTGCCAGGGCGAGCTTGGCGCCCACCCCCTTCGCCCCGAGCAGCACTTGGAAGCAGCGGTGTTCGTCGGCATCGGCGAAGCCGTACAGGGACAGGGCGTCCTCACGCACAACCAGCTCAGTGCGGACGAAGCCCTCCTCGCCGGCGCGCAGCCCGGCCAGGGTCGCCGGCGTGGCCTGGAAGGTCATGCCGACGCCGCCGACCTCGATGGTCGCGGCCCCGAGCGAGGCCTCTAGTACGGTTCCGCGCAGTGAGGAGATCATGCGGCAGTGGCTCCTTCAGTCGAGGGCGTCGAACACCTGTTCGGCATGGTGCTGACTCTAGCGTGTTCGGCGGCGGGGGTCGACGGCGCCGGTGCGCCGTGCACGTGCCTGCGCGGCGGCCCATGCCTGCTGCGCCGGGGTACGAGCCGAGGCGCGGATCGACCCGCCGGCCGAGACCATATCCGTGCTGCCGTCAATCCCGGTGCCGCCGCCGCGCCACCCGTGGCAGATCGCCTGCGCGAGCGCATCAGCGGCGTCCGCCGGCCGCGGCGGGGCGTCCAAGCCGAGGATGCGCTGCACCATCGCCTGAACCTGCGCCTTAGTGGCCGTGCCGGAACCCGTGACCGCGGCCTTGGCCTCACTCGGGGTGTGCTGGGCCACCTCCAGGCCGGCGCGGGCACCCGCCACCATGACCACGCCAATAACCTGGGCCACCGAGATCACCGATCGCAGGTTGTCGTGCGCGAATACGCGCTCGACCGACATACTGGTAGGCGCCAGCCGCGCAATCCAGTCGTCCAGCGCGTCGGCCACGGCCATCAGCCGCAGCTCCGGACTGTCTGAGGCCGGAGTGCGCACCACCGCCACCTCCACCAGGCGGGCGCGGCGGCGTGGATCGATATCCACGCAACCCAGACCGCAGCGCGTCATGCCCGGGTCGATGCCCAGCACGCGCTGCTCGGCCACGGCACGGCGGCGCGCGGCCCGCCGCCCGGCCCGCTCAGTGGCCAGCGGCGAGGGACCGGCCGACGTTTCGGTCATTGCCCGGACGCGAGACAGTGCTGTGCGGGGCCGTCAGTCGTCCGCATCCAGCTCGGCGGCAACCGCAGGCGTGATGTCGACGGAGGTGTAGACGTTCTGCACGTCATCCAGGTCCTCCAGGGCGTCGATCAGGCGCATCACCTTGCGCGCGCCCTCAACGTCAACCGTGACCGTGGTTCCGGCGACGAACTGGGACTCGGCGGACTCGTAGTCCATGCCCGCGTCGGTCACCGCCGTTCTTACCGCCACCAGGTCGCCCGGCTCGGAGATGATCTCGAAGGACTCCGCGCCCTCCACTACCTCCTCGGCACCGGCATCGAGCACCGCCATGAGGATCGTGTCCTCGTCGATGCCCTCCCCCTTGGCAACTTCCACCACGCCCTTGCGGGTGAAGTTGTAGGCGACCGAACCGGGATCAGCCAGGGACCCGCCGGTACGTGTGAAGGCCACGCGTACATCCGAGGCAGCCCGGTTGCGGTTGTCGGTCAGGCACTCGACCAGGAAGGCAACGCCCTCGGGGCCGTAGCCCTCATACATGATGGTCTGCCAGTCCGCACCGCCGGCCTCCTCACCGGAGCCGCGCTTGACGGCGCGGGTGATGTTGTCAGCCGGCACGGAGTTCTTCTTGGCCTTCTGGATGGCATCGAAGAGAGTCGGGTTACCGCTCGGGTCGCCACCGCCGGTGCGGGCCGCGACCTCGATGTTCTTGATCAGGCGGGCGAAGAGCTTGCCGCGCTTGGCGTCAATGGCGGCCTTCTTGTGCTTCGTGGTGGCCCACTTGGAGTGACCCGACATGTGTTCTCCTTGTAGTCTTCCGTTCCTCCAGCCCGGCGGCGGGCGGGAGGCCGCTAACGAACATACCGACGCCTATCCTAGGGGATCGGTCAAAACACGCCGTCCTGCCAAGATCGGTCACGGGTGCCCGCGGCTCCTGGGGCGACGGCACGAGCCGGCCGACCGCCCTGGCCTCCACCGGGATCAGTGCTCGACGACATGCCGCACCCGGCCATCCCAGCCCTCCATAAGCTCCCGGGCCAGTGCGGGCAGCATGCGCGGGTACACGGTCATCCCGGCTGCAACGGCGGCGTCGAGCTCATCCAGTTCCCACCAGCGCAGCGAGTCCAGCAGCTCACGTTCCGTGTCAGTCCAGCCCGACTGGTCGACGACGTCGTCCCCTGCCGCCAGGTGGGTCAGGTAGAACAGCTCGTCCTGCCTACAAGTGACCCGGTTGAAGGCGAACACGGCTCTGCGCTCCACCACGGGGCCGGTGAAGCACGCCTCCGCCAGGCCGATGCCGGTCTCCTCAGCCAGTTCGCGCCGGGCGCCGCCAAGCGGCGTCTCACCCGGCAGCAGGCCGCCTCCCGGCGTGAACGCCCAGGAGCGGGAGGCGTCGCTGAAGTCGTGCCCGACTACCAGCAGGATTGCCGGTCGTGGATCCCGGCGCAGCGCAATCACCCGCGCAGCCCGCCGAAACGGCAGGCCCTCGGCGTTGAGCCGCCACTCATCCGGATCCAGCAGCCGCCTCCAGTTAGCCGGCACTCGCCGCGGGTCGCGCCCATCGGCGGCCAGCCCGGCAGCCCCGCCACCGTGGGGACGGCGCTCACCGGGTGAAGACATACCGGTTCTCCATGATGGCCGTCAGGAGGGCGGCCTCGTGCGGGGCGAAGTCGGCGTCCGCGTGCCCGTCGATCGCCTGCTGACGCAGCTGCGCCAGGGCGGATGCACACCCGAGGAACTCACGCATCGCCCGGGCCTGCTCCGCGCCCCGGCTCCTGGCCCAGCGGAGGGCCGCCGCACGGCCGGCACCGGTGGTGATCATGGTCACCTCGGCGGGTGAGAACCAGCCGGCACGCTGGTAATCAGCCAGCCGTTGCCGCATGGTCAGGCGCTCATTCCAGCGCAGCCAGAGCACCAGCCCGATTGCCGCCATGAAGAACGGCAGCGCCACGTAGAAGTACAAGGACGGTTCGGTTATCAGCATGCCGTTCCAGAAGGCGTGCAGCACGATCGCGCCGGCCAGCCCCAGCGGCGCGGTCCACACCCAGGCCAGGGGCGAGCGCATGCGCGCACTCGCACCGATCGCCAGCCCAGTGCAGGCGGTGAAGGTCACGTGCGCAAACGGCGAAGCGATACCGCGCAGGAGGAAGGTCATCAGCAGCGTGTCGGAGGACTGCACGAAGTACAGGATGTTCTCGGCGAAGGCGAAGCCGGCAGCGACCACCGCTGCGTATACGATGCCGTCCACGGCGCCGTTGAAGTTGCGCCGCCAGATCAGGAAGATGACGAGCACCCCCAGCCCCTTGGTGACCTCCTCGATTATCGGGGCACTAACTACGGTTAAGACGAACTCGCCCCCGCTTACGGAGCCGGTGGCGGCCGATACCAGGAGTGATGCGGAGGTGTTGACCACCAGGGAGATGACGGTGGCCACACCCGCGCCCCAAAGGAAAGCGGCGGCCAGTAGCCCCGGCGGTTCCGGTTCCCAGCGGTCGATCCAACGCACCGTGGCCATGACGATGCCCAGCGGCACGAGCGCCAGCAGGATGGAGACCAGTAGCTCCGAGACCGGCCCGCTCGATGAGGCGTAAATGGTCAACAGCATCAGCGCCAGGCCTAGCGCACCGACACACGCCAGCACCGTACTGGCCACGGTTCCGCGATGCCGGTGCACCATCGCCTGCGGAGTCCACAGCGGCGCGGGGCGGGGCTGGGTGGAGCCAGCCGGAGGGTAGCCGGAGCGCTGGTAGCCGGGCCGCGGTGCCCACGACTCTCCGGGGCCCGGGTTGGTACCAGAAGCGCTCATGACTGCGGCTCCTCCTGGACGCCCTCCACCTCTGCGGTAGTGGCGTCATCGATGTCGAAGGTCTGGGGAAGCGGGGCATGACCTGCCAGGTGCAGCAGGCGTACATCGAGCGCGCCGCGCAGGCGCCGGGCCTCGGCCACATGGGTGTTGTGGAAGCGGCGCGCCAGCACCAGCCGGTATGCGGCACGATCAAGGCGCTCCAGTGACTCGTTTCCCCGCGGGTCGCCGTTCAGCGAAACGCGCGTTGACGGGTCGAGCACCGCACGGATCACGCGGGTTAGGTCCGACTCGATGCGCATCCGCGTGCGCGTGCCCCCGCCTTCACCGGTAACGCGCCCGGGCGCATCGGTGTCCAGCCCGTCCTCAACCAGCGGGCCCTCGGCATCGAGCGCGTCATATGCCGCCCGCGACAGTATCAGCGCCGACGCCGGATCGAGCAGCCCGGTGGCCGCCAGATCTGCCGCCGCCTGTGCCCGGTGCACCAGCTGTGCCTCAAGGGTGGCGCGCGAGCCCAGTACCTGTCGGTGGAGCCGATCCACCCGCAGAGCCTTGGCATACAGTGACCAGGCCACGGCGAGGACCACGAGTGCGATCATCAGGATGACCACTGCGGGCAGCAGCCAGGCGGGCGGGCCGCTGCTAGCGGCAGCCGCCATGGGCCAGGGCATGGCGGGGACGGTGAGTAGTGGAGTCAACTTCGCGAGCATCCGGTCAGTCCTCAAGGGCGTCGCGCAACCGGCCGACCATGGTGCGCGAGCCCGGGGCCACGGTGACGCGAGTATGGGCGGTGGACAGGGCCATGTCGTACACGTCGAGGATGGCGTCGGTGACCGCCGACCAGTCGTAGCGGCCCACCACCGCTGCGGCGGCCGAGCGGCGCTCCTGGGCCGCCGCGGGATCTGAGAGTGTGCGGATGATGGCGCGGGCCAGATCGGCCCCGTCACCGTTGCGGAACAGGTAGCCGTAGGCTCCAGCCCCGAGCACGTCGGAGAAGGCCGTCAGGTCGGATGCGACCACATTGGTGCCCGCCGCCATGGCCTCCACCAGCACAATGCCGAAGGACTCCCCGCCGGTCTGCGGTGCGACGTAGCAGGAGCAGGAGGCCAGCATGGCGGCCTTGTCAGCGTCGGAGATGCCGCCTAGGAACACCACCCGGTCACCGTACTGGGCCAGCGCGGCCCGCTCGGCCTCGGCCTCTCCGCGCCCGGCGATGAGGAAGCGGGCCGCGGGCACCTGCGCCAGCACCTCCGGGATCGCATCCGCCAGGACATGCAGTCCCTTGCGCGGCTCGTCCAGGCGGCCCAGGAAGGAGATCGTGGGCGCCTCCGGCGTGCCGACGAAGCGCGGATCGTCCTTGGGCGCCTGTGCGAACGGGGCGACGTCGACGCCGTTCGGGATCACCACGGCGTCACCGCCGTGATATTGGATCAGCGTGCGGCGGGCCTCCTCGGAGACGGCGATCCGGGCAGCCAGCTTCTCCATCAGCGGCACCGCCACCGGGGAAAGCAGCTCGCGGGCGAGCGAGCGGTCCATGGCGGCGTGGAAGGTACCGACCACCGGACCCGATGACGCCTGCAGCGCGAGCATGCCCACGCTGGGAGTGATGGGCTCGTGGATGTGCAGCAGGTCGAAGTCGCCGGCGGACAGCCAGCGGTGGGCGCGGCGCGCAACCGCAGCGCCGAAGTTCAGGCGCGCGACCGACCCGTTGTAGGGGATCGCGATGGAGTCACCGGCACTGGTCACCCACTCGGGCAGCTCCAGGTCCTGCGAGGCGGGTGCGAGCACCTGCACCTCGTGTCCGCGGCGCATGAGCTCCTGGGCCAGGTCCATCACGTGCACCTGGACCCCGCCGTGGGCATCCAGTGAGTAGGGGCAGACGATACCTATCCTCATGACTTCCTCATGACTCCGGCTCCTGCTGGGCGGCCTCGGCCGCGTGCCGCCGGGCGAGCCGCTCGTGGTCCAGATCGGCGTCGAAGACCGGTTGCAGCATATGCCAGTCGACGGCGTGCTCCGCCAGCCGCGGCGAGAGATCCGCCACCCACGAACGTGTCCAGGCCGCGGTCTTCTCCCGGCCCTCCAGGCCGACGGGCGCATCCACCGGCCGGATGGTCAGCACGATCCCCCAGGCGGAGCCGGCCCGGCGGCGCCGCTCGCCCTCCAGGCGCTCGTAGTGCAGGGAGGCGTTGTATAGCGGCACCCCGAGCCTCACCGCCAGAGCGGCCGGACCCGCGGCCACGCGCGCCGGGTGCCCCCCGAGCTCGGTCAGTACACCGGTGCTGGAAAGGTCGCGGTCGGCCAGCAGCGCGACCGCATAATGGCCCTCCTGCGCGGTTTGAACCAGGCGGTCGAAGACCTTCTCGCCGCGGCCCTGGCCAATGACCTTCACACCGAGGGACTCACGGAAGCTGACGAACTGCTCGAACAGGTCAGCGGGCTCGAGCCGCTCGGCGACGGTAAGCACCTGGGCCAGCTCCTGGCAGGCCCAGGCTGCGGCCAGGTCCCAGTTGCCCATGTGCGGCAGCGCGATGACGATGGATCCGCGGGCGAGATCCTCGTAGGCACGCGGGTCGACCTCGGGGCGCACGCGGGCATGAACCTGTTCCATGCTCATGCCGGGCAGGGCGAAGGCCTCATAGAAGTACCGCATGTAGGAGCGCATGCCGGCGCGGGAGGCGCGCCGTATCTCCCGTCGGGAGGCCTGCGGCAGCAGGCGCGCCAGGTTCTTCTCCAGCTGGCCTACACCCTGTTCGCCACCGCGCAGCCGGTGCGCCGCCCAGGCGGCGTCGGCCCCCAGCGCGGACAGCCCGTAGCCGACGGGTGCGGGCAGCTTCCGCACGTGCCGCCAGGCAAAGCGGTACAGGTCCTCAATGCCGACGCTCACCGCCGCACCCCCTGCGGCGCACGCGCCAGCTGCTCATGCACGGTCGCAATCCGCTGGATGACCGTAATCAGGCTGGCGGCCGCGATCAGGGCCAGTGCCCCTGTGAGCACCCACGGCGGCGCACCCAGCCCGACGGCGAGCACGCCGACGGCGGCGATCACCAGGCGGTCGGTGCGCTCAGCGATACCGACGGCGGCCTTGGCTCCAACTGACTCGGCGCGGGCACGCGCGTAGGGCACTGCCGCGGCGAGCACTACCACGCACACCGAGACGGCGACCGTCCAGGTGCGCAGCGTTCCCGGCTGCAGGTGCAGGGCGGCCCATACGGCCAGGGAGCCGAAGACAGCGCCGTCCGCCAGGCGGTCCATGGTGGAGTCCAGGAAGGCGCCGAAGTCGGAGGCGCTGCCCGTCAGGCGGGCCAGAATCCCGTCGAAGGAATCGCCGATCAGCACAAGCGCCAGCAGCACCGGGCCCAGGATGAAGCGTCCTTGGGGCAGGGTAAGTACCGCGACGGCGATGGTGGCCACCGTACCGGCGACGGTGAGCATATTGGGGGTGACTCCGATCCTGGCGAGCAGCCGGGCGGGGCCGGTGAATAGGGCCCGGGTAATGCCTCTTCCGTGTTGTCCGAGCATCAGCGGGCTCCTCAGTGGTTCGGGTCGGGGCGGGCGGCGGGTCCCGTTCCCGCGGGCGCCGCGTCCCATGCCGCGGCGAGCCGGTTGCGCTGTTCGCCGAGCAGCTGCGGCACGGGCTTGGTCTTGCCGATGATCGGCATGAAGTTGGCGTCGCCGGTCCACCGCGGCACGATGTGCTGATGCAGGTGGGCGGCAATGCCGGCGCCGGCGACCTCGCCCTGGTTCATGCCCAGGTTGAAGCCGTGGGGATGGGACACCGCACGCACTACCTCCATGGCCCGGGCGGTGAGCCGCCCGATCTCTGTCCGCTCGGCGTCCGTGGCCTCGGTCCAGTCCGAGACGTGCCGGTAGGGGCAGATCAGTAGATGGCCGGTGTTGTAGGGGTAAAGGTTCATCAGCACGTAGGCGGTCTCGCCGCGGTGGACGATGAGGGCGTCCGTGTCGCTGCGGCCGGGCGCGGCGCAGAACGGGCACTGCGAGGCGCTGTCGTTGGTCGGCTTGTCCTGGCCGCCGATGTAGACCATGCGGTGTGGGGTCCACAGGCGCCCGAACGGATCGGGTGTATCGGCCGGCTGGAACGGGGCCTCGATACGTACGCCGTCGACCACGGTGCCCTCCAGTTCGCTCAGCGTGGGCGCCGGCCCGCCCGCGTCCGCCTGCGTCCCGGCCGGCTCGGGGGCACCCGCCGACCCGGCGGTCTGGTCGGTAACGTCAGTCACGGGTGAGCTTCTCCCCCGCCGGGTCATTGATGCGCTCGGCGATCACGTGGGTGATGTGTGCCACGGCCTCGTCCACGGGCACGCCGTTGGTCTGCGAGCCGTCGCGGAAGCGGAAGGAGACCGCGCCGGCGTCGGCGTCCTCCCCGCCGGCGATCAGCGTGAAGGGGACCTTCTCCTTGGAGGCGTTGCGGATCTTCTTGCCGAAGCGGTCGTCAGAGTGGTCCACCTCCACGCGCACGCCCCGCGCGCGCAGCTTGGCGGCCACGTCGTCGACGTAGGCGTCGAAGGCCTCGGCCACGGGCACCAGCAGCACCTGCACGGGTGCGAGCCAGGCGGGGAAGGCGCCGGCGTAGTGCTCGGTGAGCACGCCGATGAAGCGCTCCACGCTGCCGAGCTTGGCGGCGTGGATCATGATGGGGCGCTTGCGCGTGCCATCGGCGGCCGTGTACTCCAGGTCGAAGCGCTCGGGCTGGTTGAAGTCGTACTGAATGGTGGACATCTGCCAGGTGCGGCCGATGGCGTCCTTGACCTGCACGGATACCTTCGGCCCGTAGAAGGCCGCGCCGCCCGGATCGGGTACCAGTTCCAGTCCGGTGGAGTCGCACACCTCCTGCAGGGTGCGGGTGGCGGCCTCCCAGTCCGCGTCCGAGCCGATGAACTTGTCCTTCTTCGCGCCGTCCTCATCGCGGGTGGACAGCTCCAGGTAGAAGTCGTCCAGTCCGAAGGCCTTGAGGATCGACAGGAAGAACTCGATCTGCCGCCGGATCTCCTCCCCCGCCTGCTCGGGAGTGCAGTAGGTGTGGGAGTCGTCCTGGGTGAAGCCCCGCATGCGGGTCAGCCCGTGTACCACGCCGCTCTTCTCGTACCGGTAGTCGCGGCCCATCTCGAAGAACTTCAATGGCAGCTCCCGGTAGGAGCGACCCCGGGAGCGGAAGATCAGGTTGTGCATGGGGCAGTTCATGGCCTTGAGGTAGTACTCCTGGCCGGCCTTGGTGAGGTTGCCCTGCGCGTCACGCTCCTCGTCGGCAAGCATGGGCGGGAACATGGTGTCCGCGTAGTAGGGCAGGTGCCCGGAGGTGTGGAACAGGCCGCCCTTGGAGATCTCCGGGGTGTGGACCAGGTCATAGCCGGCCTCGATGTGCCGGTCGATTACGTACTGCTCAATCTCGTGGCGCAGGATGCCGCCCTTGGGGTGGAAGACGACCAGGCCGGGGCCGATCTCCTCGGGGAAGGAGAACAGGTCCAGTTCGGCGCCGAGCCGCCGGTGGTCGCGGCGGGCGGCCTCGGCCATGCGGGTCTGGTAGGCCTTCAGGTCCTCCTTGCTGGCCCAGGCGGTGCCGTAGATGCGCTGCAGGGAGTCGCCGTTCTGGTCGCCCTTCCAGTAGGCCGCCGAGGAGCGGGTCAGGGCGAAGCCGTTGCCGATGAGCCTGGTGGAGGGCAGGTGGGGGCCGCGGCACAGGTCCTTCCAGGCGACGGTGCCGTCGCGGCGGACGTTGTCATACATGGTCAGTCCGCCCGCGCCGACCTCCACGGAGGCGGACTCGGCGCCGGCGCCCTTGGTGGTGATCAGCTCCAGCTTGTAGGGCTGGTCGGCCAGTTCGGCCTGCCCCTCCGCCTCGGTGATGTCGCGACGGCGGAAGGTCTGGCCCTCCTTGACGATGCGCTTCATGCGCTTCTCGATCTCGCGCAGCAGCTCCGGGGTGACGGCGTCGATGCCGCCGAAGTCGTAGTAGAAGCCGTCGGTGATGAAGGGGCCGATGCCGAGGTTCACGTCCGGGAAGAGCTCCTGGACGGCCTGGGCCATCACGTGGGTGGCCGAGTGCCGCAGGATGTTCAGCCCGTCCTCGCTGTCCAGCGTAATGGGCTCAACGACGGCGTCAGCAGGCAGGACGCGGTCCAGGTCCCAGGGCTCGCCGTCCACCTTCATGGCCACCACGTCGCGGGCGCCCGCGAACAGTGCGGTACCCGTAGTGCCCGTCTCAATAGTGCGCGGTGCGCCGTCCAGGCTGATGGTGAGTGTGGGCTGGGGTGACACGGATGCTCCTTTTGATCAACTGATCAGCTCGGTGCGAGCTGTACTGGTGCTCGCACGCAGGGGATCATACCGAGTACCCAGCGTACCCAGCGGGACCGGCCCGCCTCAGCGGCCGAGCCGGGCGCGCACGGCGTGACGCGCGCGACGCGCCTGCACCAGGGCCCGGTACTGCAGCGGCCGTACGGCCACGTCCCAGGCGCCGTAGTAGGCGACCACCCACGCCTCGGTCTGCTCCAGGGGCGCCGGGGTGCAGCCGAGCGGGATGCGCACCTGCCGGGCGCTGAGGGTAATGGGAGCTTTTACAGGTTGCTCTGGGATCGCCAAAGCGGCACGATTCCGCCAGTAGTTTGAGTTGCCCAGACCGGTCCCCAGAGCCGGGATCGATATGCTCCCCCACTCGCGGTCCCGATTTCTTCCCGCTGGCCTTGGGATTCCGGCGGGCTGCCAGGGGTTGGCCGAGAGGGGCCTGTGAGGGCGGCATGCGGAGGCTATCAGGGCGGGGGCCGTCGCCCGCTCCCGACCCGGTCAGGGACAGGGGAAAACCATAAGGACCTCGTGCTTCCGGAGGTAGGTGAGCCGACTGTAGCCTAAGCGTGGTTAATCCAGTCGTCGCAGGGCTCGCCGGGGTGCTTTGCGGATGTAGAGGTGCTCCGGGCATCAGTTGGATCCCATGAGCCCCATGAGGGCCGTAGCGGCTGTCGTGACAGTGACCGTAGTGGCGGTCTCGATCCCTTTGGTGGTGACCAGGTTAGCTAGGCGCCGGGCCTGGGCAGCGGCTCGGGCGAGCAGAGACTTAGAGCCGGTGTCCTCGGCCTCGTCGATCTTGGCGACGACGTCATCGACCTGGGAACGCATGTCGTCGGGAAGATCTTCGTAGAGGGATTCGAGGGCGATGCGGAGGTTAGCGGTCGCCTGGTCGACGTTGACGATGACGTCCTGGTGGACGTCGCCGTTGGCGCCGATGGCGACAGCTCCGCTGGTGATGGTGCCAACCGTCGTGTTGTAGATCGGTGCGGACGGGGTGCTGACGTCGGCTAGGAGGACGGGACGCGATGAGCGCAGACAGATGCGGCCCTCGGCAGTGATGCCGAGTGGGATGACGGCACCTCCCCACGTGACCTGCGCATTAATGAGCCCGAGTTCATCCAATTCGAGGACCGCAGCCTCGACGCTGTCGTCGGGCAGGGGCTCAGCCAGCACGGTGACTCCTGCCGCCCGCATGGGCTCGGTAGCCACCTCCTGGTGTCCGTGAGTCAGCAGAAAGCTCAAGACGAGGAGTCCGACGGCCGCGTGTCGTGCGTCGGGGTCCGAGGCGATCTGGGCGCGGGCGGACTCCACGGCCTGGCGTCCTGTCGGGGTGACCGCGACAGTCGGGGCTCCACCCAGGCTAGTGTCATCCAGACCAGCGACAAGCCCGGACGCCTGGAGGGCCGTCAAGTCCTCACGGAGGGTGCCGGGCAGTGCTGGGAAAGAGACGGCCAGCGCCGCGGCAGCCGGAGCGGGGTCGACCTCAGCGCCCTCTTCGGCGTCCTCGTACAGGTGGGCGAGCAGGTTGAGGCGGCGCAGGTCGACCTGGGTCGCGGTGACGAGGTTACTGTTCACGGGCACGGCATTGGACATGGGGGCGGCCCTCCTGGTGGCGGGGTTCGCAGCTGACGGGCTCCATCCTGCCGCCGGGCGGCGACACGAAGGAGGGCTCGCTTGCGGGTCAGGCTGTGGCGGGTTCGGGGTGAATCTGGTCGGCGATCTTGGCGGCGATGGTCTCCAGGTCGTCTTCCTCGGTGCTGAGTCCCGTACGGCATGCGAGGAAAGGGCTCTCGTCGAGGAGGTCGTCGAAGGTGACATCGTGGGCGATGGGGATGACGCGGTCGCGGCGGAGGAGGACGCCGAGTTCCCGGTCGGCGACCCGTCCGGCTCGGAGGCTCGCGAGCATGTTAGGAGTGACCAGGACGATACCGACCTTAGACATGCGCAGGCCCTGTTCAATGTCGCGCATCATGTTGCCGCCGAGTGGGAGGTCATCCTCGGAGAACCAGACAGAGACACCGAAGCTGACGAGGAGGTCGGTGAGTTCGCGTGCGATGCCTTCGCGGTCTCCCCATGCGTGGCATAGGAAGACGTCGCGGCGGTCTGGGTGGGTGATAGCTTGGCGTGCGGCTTCGCGGGCGACGGGCGCGAGGGTCTGTTCCTGGGCGGGCGTGTAGGTGATACGCGGACGGGTGGTGCGGGTGAGGCGGTCGGCCTCGCGCTTGATGGCCTGCTGCTGTTTGCGTTGGAGGCTGGCGGCGTCGCGTTCAGCCTGTCGCTGCGCGTCTCGGACGGCGCGGTCGATCTTGGCCTGTGTGGTGCGTAGTTCGGAGCGCATCTGGCTCTCGGCTCGCCGTTGAGCGGTGCGCATCTGGGACTTGATCTGTGAGGTGGACGGGATGCGGTAGTTGGTCACGTTCTCTCCCTAAAATTGGGCTACCGAGGCAGCCCTCGGTTCGGGGGCATTATCTCACCGACCACCGACACGAATATGCGTCCGCAAACGCATCCGAGCCAGCCACACAGGATGTGGGTGCTTATAGTATCGGGAGGTCAGCCACAACCACGCCCAGGAAGCCCCGCGAAGCCATGCAGCGCAACCCAAAGGGACGCCTCGAACTCACATGGATGGGCAAGGAGTATGCCCTCATCCCCAATGAAGAAGGCGTATACGACTACGCCTGGGTCGACCCCGAGGACCCCCGCGCCCGCGAGGTGAAGTCCATCGACGTCGTCGACACCGTCGGCGCGACCGACGGCCCCACCGGCGCCGGCGAGAACCTGGTCATCCAGGGCGACTGCGGCGATGCCCTGCGCTCCCTGGCGACTATCCCCGAGTACCGGGCCAAGTACGCGGGCAAGGTCAAGTTGGTCTACATCGACCCGCCGTTCAACACGCACCAGATGTTCGAGCACTACGCCGACCAGTTGGAGCACTCGGTGTGGCTCACTCTCATGCGCGACCGCCTCCGTGAAGTCCGCCCACTCCTGTCCCCCGACGCCTCCGTCTGGGTGCACCTGGACGACGCCGAGGTCCACCACATGCGGACGCTCCTGGACGAGGAGTTCGGCGCAGATAACTTCGTCACCACCGTCGTTTGGGGTAAGTCCGACACGAGCCGGAACGACGCCGCACAGTTCTCCGTTGACCAGGACTACCTCTTGGTTTACTCGCTGAACAGCGGCTGGAGCCCAAACCGCCTGCCAAGGACTGTGAAGCAAGACTCCATCTACGGCGCCCCCGACGGCGACGATCGCCGATGGCTCGCCAAGCCCGGTCATGCGCCAGGTGCGCGGACCCATCAAGGCATGGTCTACGCGATCCAGTCGCCATTCACTGGAGAGTTGATGTATCCACCCGAGGGAGGGTGCTGGCGACTTGGCGCCGAGCGGATGTTCGAGGAGATGAACAAGTGGGCGCCTTATCGCCTCAAAGTCATTGACGACGCCACGGACCGCGCTCGTATCTGCGGAGTCAAAGCCGAGAAGGTCAGGAAGGACGTTCCTGCTTTCCTGCTTGACGTCGATCTCTCCGAAGCCCAGCAGAGCGCCACAGCCGTTCAGCAGGGGCCTTGGCCGACGGTCTTCTTCATCGCCGACGGCACTCGTCTCCAAGTGAAGGGCTACCTCCCCGAGGGAGGCACGACTCCTAGAACAATCTGGGACCACCGCGCAGTCGGGAGCAATCGGAACTCGAAGGCCGAGATCAAGGCACTTTTTCCCGGTATAACACCGTTCTCTACACCAAAGCCCGAAGCTCTCCTGGAGCGGATCATCACGCTGGCAACAGACCCCGGCGACCTCGTCCTCGATTTCTTCGCAGGGTCAGGTACTACCGCCGCCGTCGCCCACAAGATGGGGCGCCGGTGGATCACCGTCGAGTTGCAGACCAGCACCGTAGAGGCATTCATCCGCCCCCGGCTAACCAAGGTCGTCGAGGGGACGGACAAGGGCGGCATCTCGACCCGCACCGAGCGCGTCGCCACCGCCGACCTCCCAGAGGGGATGAGCCCGCAGGAGGCGCAGACGTTCAACACGCTCCTGACACGCGCAGCCAAGGGACTGGACGGCCTCGACCCGAAGACCATCAAGGCACTGCGTGACGCCACACGCACGAAGTACGAGACCACGACCCTGTGGGAGGGAGGTGGCGGCTTCACCGTCGCGAAGGTCGGGCCGTCCATGTACGAGGTGGACGACTCCGACGGCGAGGTCTTCCTGTCCCCGGCGGCCGTCAACGGCACCTGGTCGCGGGCCATCGCCGGTCAGCTCGGATTCACCCTGACCCCAGACCACCCCGTGTTCTGCGGCGTGCGCCGCCGCCAGCGCCTTGCCGTCGTTGATGGCATCGCCGACGAGCAGGTAGTGTGTGCCGTCGTCGCATCCCTGGCTGAGAGCGAGAAGGCCGTGATCATCGCCAAGGGGTACCTGCCGCAGGCGGCGGACCTGCTGGCGGCCCTGTCACCGGGGTCCAGGTTGAAGAAGGCTCCGCAGGATCTCTTCCCGAAGGGGACGGTGAACTGACTCATGGCACCCCAAATCACCCTGGACGTGGCGCTTGTCGACGAGATTGCAGCACGGTTCGACCTGCGAGCCCCCAACCGCGACGCCCTCAAGACCCTCGTGGAGCGTCTGGGAGCGAGCGAGGACCAATTCGTGGAGCTGGTCGCCGACCTGGCTACAGGCGTCGGCAAGACATTCCTGATGTCCGCGCTCATCGAGTACCTGGCGCAGCAGGGCGTACGGCACGTCCTGGTCGTCACTCCCGGGTCCACAATCCAGGCCAAGACGGTCGCGAACTTCGATGCCGCCTCCGCCAAGTACGTGGAGGGCGCCGACATCCCCCCGTTCGTGATCACCCCGGAGAACTTCCAGACCGCGAACGTCGGCATGGCGCTGCGCGACGGACGCCGCCTCAAGGTGTTCGTATTCAACGTGCAGCAGTTGCTGCGCCCCACCGCGAAGGTGTCTCGCAAGACCCGGCAGGCTGACGAAACCCTTGGACAGGCCCTGTACGAGTACCTGGAGAACACCGACGACCTGTACGTGATCGCCGATGAGCATCACGTCTACCACGAGAAGGCCAAGGCATTCTCCGCCGCCTTGCGCGACCTCCACCCGCGGGCACTGATCGGCCTGACCGCCACCCCCGACCCCGCCGATACCCCCAAGATCGCCTACGAGTACACGCTCGGTGAGGCCATCGCCGACGGCTATGTGAAGACCCCCGTCATCGTGTACCGGCCCGACGGCACCCACGACGAGCGCAGCCAGTTGACTGACGCCTGCCAGCTCCTGCGCCGCAAGGAGGAGGCGTACGCCGCCCACCGGGCACTCAACCCAGACGCGCCCAAGGTGCGTCCAGTCCTGTTCGTCGTCGGCCAGACCATCGAGCACGCCCACGAGGTCGCCCAGATGCTCGCACAGCCCGGCCTCATCGGCGACGGGGCAGCCGTCCTGGAAGTCACTTCACAGTCCTCCGACGAGGCCCTAGACGCCCTCAGCCACGTAGAGGATCCTGACTCCCCCATCCGCGCCATCGTGTCGGTGAATATGCTCCGCGAGGGTTGGGACGTGAAGAACATCGCCGTCATCGTCGCCCTGCGGCGCCTCGCCTCCCAGGCCCTGACAGAGCAGATTCTCGGCCGCGGCCTGCGCCTGCCGTTCGGGCGGCGCACCGGCATCCCGATGGTCGACCAGGTCGACCTGGTCGCGCACGACTCCTACCGGCAACTCCTCGCCCAGAAGGACATCCTCACCGCCCGCACCATGCCCGGCGGCACCGCCCCCAACACGGACGCCACCGGTGCTGCCCCGGTGCCCCACATCCCCGACGCCACCCCCGGCGAGGAGGCGGACAACACGACCTCAGAAGCGGGCTCAGGCTCGGGCGCTCCCGAGACGCCGACCGCCACCGACAACACCGACCAGGGAACCACGGGCACCAGCACAGACACCTGGGACATGGGCAACTTCATGATCCAAGAGGTCCAGCCCCGAACCGAGCAGCCCGCCCCCGCCTTCGCCCACCGCACCGACGGCGCCCCCACCATCACCTTCCCCCGGTGGGAAGCCGTCTTCGAGCCTGCGGTCTTCCGTCTCGCCTCCATCCCACTGGGCGACGCTCGGGCCGTGGGCGCCCGCTTCATCCACGAGATTCCCACCTGGCTGTCCCGCGACGCTCTCGAAGCCGCCCGCGAGGCAAACCACGTCACCATCACGACCACCCCCCAGCAGCAGGAGGAGGCCCAGCAACCCCTCGTCGGCCTGAACACCATCCGCGCAGAACTCATCGCGATGATCCTCCACCAGCCCGAGGTCACCGCCTCCCTCGCCGAGAAGAACGGCGCCAAGGCCATTGTCAATGCCTTCCTCACCGGCGCGGGGGTCACGAGCGAGAACACCACCGCCGAGTGGGGTATCCAGCGTCAGCAGTTCGCCGCCGACGGACTCGCCCGGCTTATCCGCGAACGTATCGCCAACCGCCCCTCGGTCGTCAACTACCGGTTCCGCAACGTCACACTTCCCCTCGAACCCGTTCCCATGGATGCCAACGCCCCCAACGCCTACGACACCGTCAACTTCGTCAAGCACCAGGAGTACTGCGGCTGGCAGCACAACATCATGCCCACCGCCTCCTTCGACGCCGCCACCACCGAGTGGGCTCTCGCCAAACTCCTTGACCGCGACCCGAACATCACCTGGTGGCTGCGCATTTACACCGACGGCGACGCCTTCATCCCGCTCGCCAACGGCCGCTACTTCCCGGACTTCATCGCTCTCGACAAGGACGGCACCCACTGGGTGATCGAAGGCAAATCCGACAAGAACGCCAACGACCCCAACGTCCAAGCCAAGAAGGAAGCCGCCGAGACGTGGGCCCGCGACGTCAACTACGACGGCCAGTGCGGCACATGGCGCTACATGTTCGCCACCGAGACCTCTATCAAGAACTCCGGCAACTCCTGGTACGGACTCCTTCTGGCAACCAACCCCGACCAGTAATTCACATCAAGAGGGCGTCGATGAGGTCGCCCTGCTCGCAGAGTGGGAGCAGGTCCAAGTCGCCCGCGAGCCCTACCGCCTCCATACCCACGGCCACCGCGGTGACCACGCCACCATCGAACCCGCCGTCAAACGCGGCCAGGCCGTCTGCAAGCACAACAAGCAAGCCAACCGCCCCCGCCTCAGCGGCCGAGTCTGGCACGCACCGCGTGACGCGCGCGACGCGCCTGCACCAGGGCCCGGTACTGCAGCGAGCGCACGGCCACGTCCCAGGCGCCGTCAACCTCAGTGGGGTGCCGCGCGAAGCGCCGCTTGTACCGGCCCACGCTGTACAGCTCCGGCACGCGCGTGGACTCCGCCCCCATCAAGTCCAGTCCCCACAAGCCCTCCTCGGCCAGGGCGCATGCCACGGCCCAGTCCAGCGCCTCCGCGCCCCGGAATCCGCGCGATGCGTCGGAGGATGCGCCGTAGTAGGCGGCCGCGTGCTTGCCGGAGACCGTCACCAGGTCCCAGCAATGCGGCACGCCGTCGCGCCGCAGCACAAACAGGCGGGCGTGCTCCGGCCCGAGGCTGGTGAGCATGTCCCAGTACACGCGGGCGGGGTGGGGACGGAAGCCGTCACGCTTCGCGGTCGCTACCAGCACCTGGTACACGGCATCAAATTCCTCGCGGCCCAGTCCGGTCTCCTCCGCAATCGTGCAGCCGGCCTCCCGCGCCACGCGCTCGGCGCGGCGCACCCCGCGGCGCCCGTCCTTCGGCATGGCTGCGCGAATCTGCTCGGGCGTGCCCGGGCGCAGGTCAATCACGTAGGTGCGGTCGTAGGTGATGGAGCCCATGAGCGGGAGCGTGTCCGACGCTTGGAAACGTGCATGCATGCGAATGAACACGATGCGCCGGTCACGGCGCCGCACCTCGGCAACCAGCAGCCGACGCAGCTCGGCCTCGCGGGCGGGCGTCTGCTCCCCCAGCCACACCGGCCCGTGCTTGGCCCACAGAAAGAACCAGCGTGACACCGAGTACCGGTACAGCGCGATCACCGCGACGTACTTGCCGTCAACCGTATAGGCGTACCGGCCGAACAGCTGCCGGCCCTGGCTGCGTTCGAATGCCTCCCACGGCTCGGTCTGCTCCAGGGGCGCGGCCGTGCCCCCGATCGCGAGTCGCATCTGACGGGCATCAAGGGAAACGAGGCTGCCGGGGGCAGGCGGCGTCGCTGTGGGCATGAGGAGGCACTCCTGTGAGAAAACTGTGTTTATCCCACGATAGGCGCCTGTGCCCGCAAAACGCCCTCATACCACAGGATGATCCCGGACCCTGATTTCTCCTCCGGGAGATCCCTCGCCCCCATCCCTGAGGAAGGGGGGCGCCCAGAGTCCTGAAGCAAACCGCCGTACTGGACGGCCGTGCGTCAGTACTCGCCTGCCGGGCGCCGGCGCCGCAGCAGCGGCTTGGGGTGGTAGCGGTGGAACTTGCGGTCGTGGTTGAGCTTCTGCGCGGCTACCAGCAGGCGCCTGCGCGGTGAGCGCTCGGCAGGATCCAGCAGCGGGTCCACGGCGCGTGGCACCAGTCGCAGCACCCGCCTGCGCAGGGCCGGATCGTCAAGCTGGTGCAGCACGAGGTGATGCGGCAGCAAGCTGTAAAGAACCTCTCCGCGCGCTTCGCGGCGAGGGCCCGGTCGGCCGTCAACCAGGTCGGAGATCATGGGTACCATCGGATTGACGCCCGCAGCACTCATGTAGAAGGAGTTTCTCCCGATACGCGGGTTGACCTCGAAGAAGACGGCCCGCCCGTCACGCGGGTCGATCTTGATGTCAAAGTTGGCGAAGCCGCGGTACCCCACGGAGGCGAGCAGGCGCTCCGCCCCTTCCCACAGCTGCGGGTAGGGCTCGGTGATCATTGCCACCGGGTTTCCGATGAGGGTGGGCGCGTGATCCTCGAGCAGCACGCGGGCCGAGCCGATGACCGTCGTCTCCCCGGTTGAGGCGATGTAGGCGGTTACGGACCGCATGGCATCGTCCTGACCGGGGATGCGCTCCTGAATCAGGAAGGTAGAGTCAAAACCGGCCCGGCGCAGGTCCTCCCACAGGGCGTGCAGCTGCTCCGGGGTGTCGAGGAAGTAGATCTTCCGCTTGCCGTCGAAGTCCAGGTTGTCCCAGTCCGAGCCGATGGCGGCCTTGCCCACCAGTGGGAAGGGGATGTCGATCTCCGGATCGCCTCCGGCCAAGTCCTGCCCGGTAATCTCAACCTGCCGGGGGGTGTGCAGCCCCAAGTCCGCGCAGGCCCGCGCAAAGGCGACCTTGTTACTCAACTCGTCCATGGCCTGAACCGAGGGGAAGGGCACCACGTACTGCGGCTCGAGTTCCTCCCGGTGCGCGGACAGGTCGCGCGCTACCGAGTCGCGGTTCGCCATGACGACGGCGCTGCGCTCCGCGCGGCCGTCCACCAGTTCACGCAGGCAGCCGATCATGGCGGCGGTGTCCGTTGACACCTGTGGCACCACGTCGATATAGGCCGACAGCCCGATGGCCTCGATCGGGTGCGCCGACAGCAGCTTGACCCGCTGGCCGGTGGCGTCATGCAGCTGCCGCGCCAGGGCGTAGGCGCCGATGTCACCGCCGATTACCACGGGAAGCAAATCCGGCCGGGCGGGGAGCTGGCGCTGCGAGCGGGGCAAGTTGGACCTCCTGGAGGTTGGCCCGAGCTGCCGGGCCGCAGTTAGAAATGAAGACCTCGGACGGCGCGGTCCGAGGTCTTGCCAGTGGGCGATACTGGGATCGAACCAGTGACCTCTTCCGTGTCAGGGAAGCGCGCTCCCGCTGCGCCAATCGCCCGAGCGGATGACGGGACTCGAACCCGCGACCCTCACCTTGGCAAGGTGATGCTCTACCAACTGAGCCACATCCGCGTGCTGCACTCCGTGGGGAGGCACGCGAGAAAACTAGCAGAGCGCTCCGGACGCTGACAAATCCTCTCGCCACCGCACGGCGATGAGCTCGCTCACGGCACCCCTCCCAGGGCCTGAGTAGTGCGCGCGCACGCATCGCCCAGCACGCTCCTGCGAGCGCAGCTCCGAATCCAAGTCGTGCGCACGGTTCCCGTACTAGGAAGCCAATCCGTGGCACAGTTGAGCCCATGCACAGTCCCGAGACAACCTCCGCCGACTTGCCGGAGCGTTCCACGCAACCCGATGAGCGGCGCACCGACGGGCCACAGGAACAGCCGGCGCCAGCGCCCGCCGCCCGATTTGCGACGGCGCCACGAACGGAGCCACGCAGGCAGGCACCGCCGGAGGAACCGCCCGGGGATCCGGTGGAGGCTCTACCTAAGGAACTGCCGGAGGAGCCGGCGGAGGCTCTGCCCGAGGAGCCGCCTGCGGAGCAGGCCCTGCCCGAGCGGGCGGTCTGGCCGGGACGCCCCTACCCGCTGGGTGCCAACTACGACGGCTCGGGCACCAACTTCGCCCTGTACTCCTCCGCGGCGCAGGCCGTGGAGCTGTGCCTGTTCGACGACGCCGGCCGCGAGACCCGCATCCCCCTGACCGAGGAGGACGCGGACGTGTGGCACGCCTACTTGCCCTCCGTGCAACCCGGGCAGCACTACGGGTACCGGGTGCACGGCCCCTATGACCCGGCGCACGGGCACCGCTGCGACCCCTCCAAGCTCCTTCTGGACCCCTATGCGAAGGCGATCTCCGGCGAGGTCACGGGTTCGCAGGCGCTTTACTCATACGACTTCAACGATCACTCCGCGCGCAATGAGGAAGACTCCGCGCCTGTAACCATGCGTTCGGTGGTGGTGTCCCCCTACTTCGACTGGGGGCACGACCGCCCGCCCGGCCACCAGTACCACAACACGATTATCTACGAGGCCCATGTCAAGGGCATGACCAAGCTCAATGAGCGCATTCCGGAGCACTTGCGCGGCACATACGCCGGCCTGGCCGAGCCGGCGGTAATCGAGCACCTCAAGAACCTGGGCGTCACGGCGATCGAGCTGATGCCCGTGCACCAGTTCGTCAACGACACCTTCCTGCAGGACAAGGGACTGTCCAACTACTGGGGTTACAACACCATCGGCTACTTCGCACCGCACAATGCCTACGCCGCTCACGGCTCCGACGGCCAGCAGGTGCAGGAGTTCAAGACGATGGTGAAGGCCTTCCACGAGGCCGATATCGAAGTGCTCCTGGACGTGGTCTACAACCACACCGCCGAAGGCAACCACATGGGCCCCACGCTGTCCTTCCGGGGTATCGACAACGCCGCGTACTACCGGCTGGTGGACGGCGACCAGGCGCACTACTTCGACACCACGGGCACCGGCAACTCCCTGCTCATGCGCTCCCCCGCCGTGCTGCAGCTGATTATGGACTCGCTGCGCTACTGGGTAACCGAGATGCATGTGGACGGCTTCCGGTTTGACCTGGCCTCGACCCTGGCCCGGCAGTTCCACGAGGTGGACAAGCTCTCGGCATTCTTCGACATCATCCACCAGGACCCGATCCTGTCTCAGGTGAAGCTGATCGCGGAGCCGTGGGACGTCGGCGAGGGCGGTTACAACGTCGGGGAGTTCCCCGCTTTGTGGAGTGAGTGGAACGGCAAGTACCGGGACACGGTACGCGACTTCTGGCGGGGGGAGCCCTCCACCCTGGGTGAGTTCGCCGCCAGAATCACCGGCTCCTCGGACCTGTACGAGCGTTCCGGCCGGACTCCCGTATCCAGTATCAACTTCGTCACTGCCCACGATGGCTTCACCCTGCACGACCTGGTGTCCTACAACCAGAAGCACAATGAGGCCAACGGCGAGGGCGGCGCCGACGGCGCATCTGACAACCGGTCCTGGAACTGCGGCGCGGAGGGCCCCACCGACGATCCGGAGGTACTGGCGCTGCGGGGACGGCAGGTGCGCAATTTCATCGCCACAATGATGTTCAGCCAGGGCGTGCCCATGCTCTGCCACGGCGATGAGATGGGCCGCACCCAGGGCGGGAACAACAACGGCTACTGCCAGGACAATGAGATCACCTGGGTCAACTGGGACCTGACAGAGGAGCAGGAGGACCTGCTTGAGTTCACTCGTAGCATGATCCGCCTGCGCCGCGAGCATCCGGTGCTGCGGCGGCGCCGATTCTTCACCGGCGAGGCCGGCCATGGAGGGGAGTCGGAGCTCGGTGAGATCGAGTGGCTCAGCCCCTCGGGCGCGCGCATGACCGACGAGGACTGGGATACCTGGTACGCCCGGGCGATCACCGTCTTCCTCAACGGCGACGCCATCCACGAGCCCGACGAGCGCGGGCAGCGTATTCGCGACGACTCCTTCCTGGCACTGTTCAACGCCTCTGCGGAGGACATCGTGTTCACCCTGCCCGGAGCTGACCACTCCCCCCGCTGGCGCACGGTGCTAGACACCGCCCCGAGCACGGCTCCCCGCCCCGAGCAGGTGGCGACGGGCTCCGGCGAGGAGTGGCGGGCCGAGCAGGAGGTGACAGTGGAGGCGCACTCCATGCTGTTCCTCATTTCGGTGCCTGAGCCCGAGCCGGACCCCGCCCCGGACCGGCGCCAGCGCGAGCGGACGCTGCCCGACGCCGCGGCCAAGCCGAGTGACACGCCCGACGCCGCGGCCAAGCCGAGTGACACGCCCGACGCCGCGGCCAAGCCGAGTGACAC